>JACQVA010000001.1 GCA_016210005.1 Deltaproteobacteria bacterium
CCGTGGATTCCCGCTTTCGCGGGAATGACAAATTGCGTCCCTTTCGGCCATGGGCCTCGGCCTGACAGTACACAGTACTGTCAGACTGGTGAGGATTTGCCCGGTCGGCTGCACGTTACCCACAGATTTGTCGCACACCCGATTACGGCTGCCGCGCCACCGCTGCTTGCACCACCACCGCGGCCTTGTTACGACTCGGCGCAAGCCGGCGCGGAGGAGGCATGCCCGATTCGTTTGTTGAAAGCGTGGACTTGCAAGCAATTGCCCGGCGGGTAGGCACGCCCTTCTTCATTTGTAGCGCCGAGGTACTACGGCGGCGGATCAGCGACATCTTGCAGCTGACCAATCACCCGCACCTGCAAGCGCGCTACGCGATGAAGGCCTACTCCACTCGCCGGGTGCTCGAAGCCATGCGCCGGCACGGCCTGTGGATCGACGCGGTCTCGGGCAATGAAGTGTTGCGTGCGCGAGCCGCGGGATTTGCCATCGGGGTCAACCCGCCGGCGGTGCTGTTCAGCGCCGACGTCTTCCGCGACAACGCTCTGGCGGCGATTACCGAGTGCGACATTCTGCCCAACATCGGCTCACCGGGCATGATCGCCGATCTTCAGTCGGCCGGCTGGCGCGGGCCGATCGGGATGCGGCTCAATCCGGGATTCGGGCACGGGCACGTGAGCGAATGTGACACCGGCGGGCCGAGCTCCAAGCACGGGATTTGGCACGATGACGCCGGCGAGGTGCGGCGGGCGGCGGAGCGCGCCGGCTACGACATCGTGTTGTTGCACGCCCATGTCGGTAGCGGTCCGGCGATCGACGAGTTCACCGCCAACACCCAGAAGCTGGCGCACTTCTTTGCCGAGCGTGTACGCGACTACCCGGCGCTGGCAGCGGTCAGCTTTGGCGGCGGCCTGCCGCACCCGTATCGCCCCGATGGCGAAGCGATGGATCTCGGCCCGCTGGGACGCGGGTTGCGGGAAGCGCAGGCGCTGCTGAGCGCACGCGCGGGGCGCGCGTTGCGGGTGGAGATCGAGCCTGGCCGTTACTTCGTCGCGCCTAGCACCGCCTTGATCACGCGGGTAAGCGATGTCAAAGCGACGCGCAGCAACGACAAGGGCCCCGGGCACACCTTTGTGATGGTCGATGCCGGTTTTGTCGATCTGGTGCGGCCGGCGATGTACGGCTCTTATCATCACATCACCGTTCACGGCGCCGATGCCCGTGCGCCACAGGTGCCGGTGATCGTGGCCGGGCCGCTGTGCGAATCGGGTGACGTGTTCACGCGCGGCGCCGATGAGCTGCTGGCCCCGCGCCCGCTGCCGCTGCCGCGGCCCGGGGATTTGCTCGTCCTCCACGACGCCGGGGCCTACGGCGTGGCGATGAGTTCGAACTACACCTCGGTGAGCCGTGCCCCGCAGGTGTGGCTCGAGGACGGCGACGCCTACCTGATGGCCCGCCGGGAAACCCTGGCGGACATCGTTCGGGTGGAGTGCTTCGAGCGGCTGTAAGGCCGATGCTGCGAGCACCCGGATCAGCGACCGGTTACGGCTGCGGGCCGGCCTGCCGCCTCAGAATTGCCAGAATCTCGTCGTGGACTCGCGCGTTGGTGGCCAGGGCCGTACCGCTGTAGATCGTCGGCACACCGGCGAAATCGGTGAAGCGGCCGCCGGCTTCTTCGACGATGATCTTCAGCGCCGCGATATCCCAGGGCTTGAGGTCGACTTCGATCATCGCTTCGGCCTGACCCCGCGCCACGAAGGTGTGGCCGAAATAGTCGCCGTAGCCCCGCTGCCGCGCGCTGGCATCGACGATCCGTTCGAGGGCCGGCCAGTAGCCGGTGCGGCGCAACGCGTTGAGGCCGCCGAACACCACCATCGACTGCTGCAGCGGGGCGCGCTCGGATACGCGCAAGCGCCCGTTGCGATCGTACGCCCCTTGTCCCTTTTGCGCGTACAACAATTCGTCGATCGCCGGCGCATAGATCACACCGAGTGTGATCTCGCCCTCCTCTTCCAAGCCGATCAGTGAAGCGAAGTAGGGGATGCCGCGAATGAAGCTCTTGGTGCCGTCAATGGGATCGACGATCCAGCGCGCGCCGGCTCCCGGTCGCACGCCAAACTCCTCGCCGACCACGCCGTAGTCCGGAAATTCGGCGCTGAGCACTTCGATGATGCGCCGCTCGCATTCGCGATCGGCGATGGTGACGGGCGATTGGTCGGCCTTACTTTCGACCGCCAGCGCCGTGCGGAAATACCTCAGCGCCACCTCGCCCGCGGCCCGTGCGGCGGCAATTGCAGTTTCGAGTCTCTTGTCCATCAGTCCACCCCGCTGGAATTGTCTACCCGAGCACGCGAGCGACTACGCGGTTCACGCCCCGTTCTATCGCCATCGACACGAGCGCCAGGACCGCGGTGGCCGCCACCGCCACCGCCGTAAAGCTGGCCAACGTGGTGCGCTCGCGCATGGTGTCGCCCAGCCAAATGACGTACGGCTGGTGCAGGAGGTAAAGGCCGTACGAATAGGCGCCGACCACGGCCACCGGCGCCTGCAGCCGCGGCACCTGCTCCAGCCAGCGCGCCAAGTTAGCCATCAGCAGCGTCAGGCCGCAGCCGATCAGCGCATCGGCCGCCACGTAGGCCAGCCGCGAGTCGGAGGCGTACAGCCCGGCGACGTAGAGCGCCGCGCCCGCAAGCGCCACCGGCCAAGAGAGCAAGCGGCGGTCAGCCCGCGCGCGGTCGCGCGCGCAGGCGGCGCCGAGCACCATGCCGACCGTGAACTCGAACAGCCGGCAGGTGAACAGGGCGCCTTGCACCAGCGCGCCGCTGTACTCCGAGCCCAACGGGAACAAGAACACATAGCGGGTCACTAGCGTAAGCACGGCGCTGCCGGCAAGAAACACGCCGGCGCCCAGCCGTACCCGCAGCAGGTGCAGCAGCGGGAAGACCGCGTAGAGCTGCAGCAACAAGCCGAAGTACCACCAGGCGGCATTGGCGTAATAGAAGATCTCCGTCAGCGGGACCACTCGGTCTCCGAAGAAGCTGAGCACGAAGCGATAGTCGATCGGCTCCAGATACACTTGCGACGGCGAGGCCAGATAGATCAGATGCGCGCACCAATAGAGCGGGAACAAGCGCACCAGCCGGTTACGGTACCAGGCGCGCCAATCAACAGCGCCGGCCGCGCCCTTGCGGGCGAGCGCGAAGCTGAGGGCGAAGCCGCTCAGCACAATGAAGACCCCGACCGCGTGAAACCCGAGCGAGGAGAAGCCAATGAACAGGGCGCGAGCGGCACACTCCGGGCTGCCCACGCTCGGCCCCAGTTGCTCGCACAGCTGCTGCCAGTACCCCTGATTGAGCGGCCACGGATAGCGGCCTTCGGCGAAGCGCCTGAAGGTGTGGAAATACACGATCCAGAGGATCGACATTCCCTTCACCGTATCCGGCCAGGTCAAGCGCGTTGAAGCGGTCACGCCGTCGGGATAAGCGAAGCCGCCCGCCGGTGCAAGCGCTGGCGCGGAGGGAAGCCGCCAGCTGGTAGGCGGTTGCCATTGGACTCAAAGAGCAGCAGAGTTGAAGCGCGCCTCGCGCGCGCAGAGCAAGGAGTGAGAGCAATGGCCGAGTTCACGCGTGTAACGGCACTGCGGGATATCCCCAGCGGTCAGGGCCGGGCTTTCGAAGTCAACGGCAAGAAGATCGCGGTCTTCAACGTCAAGGGCCGGTATTATGCCATCGACGGCACCTGCAAACACAAGGGCGGGCCGCTGGGCGAGGGCGACTTGGAGGGCACTGTGGTCACCTGCCCGTGGCACGGTTGGACTTACGACGTGACCACGGGCGTCTCGCCGGACGATCCGGCGTGTGCGGTGGCGTGTTACGAGGTGCGCACCGACGGCGAGTGGTTGTCGGTGGCGGTTTAGGCCGGGGCCGCCGCGGCTGGCGCGGCGGCCGGCGCGCAGCGGACCACGCCGCGCCTATGCACGATGAATGATGAAGCCGTGGGTGGGATCGTACGGTGACACGGCCACTGTGACACGGTCACCGGGGATCACTTTGATGTGAAATCGGCGCAGGCGGCCGCTGATGCGGGCAGTGAACTGGCGGCCCTTTTCACCCTGGATACGGAACTGCCCGCCCGCCAGGGATTCCATCACCGTACCTTGGAATTGGATGAGATCGTCTTTGGCCACGGCGAGGCTCCTGCTCCCGGTTTACGCGCCACCGCGCACGCGCATCACGCGCGCTGCCTGCCGGCGGCGGCGGCGGATCGCTTCGCGGGTCTTGCGCCGCTTGCGGTCCCCGGGCTTCTCGTAGTGCTCGTGGCGCTTGAGGTCCTTGAGCAGGCCTTCGCGCATCACCAGCTTCTTGAACGTTCGCAGAGCCGACTCCACCCCGCGGTCATCCACAAACACCGTGAGCGCCTGCGCGCGGCGCGCCGGATATGATGCTCCGTCTCCACTACGGTAACCCGGAACCGGCGCTTCCTCGCGCAGCTCACTCTGTTCGATCATACCGTTCATCCTCCACGCGGCCTGCCGCCCTGGCAGCTCCCGCTCATAAAATCCTAGCTCTCGTTCCCGCCGATATCGGACCGTGCTTCGCACCGCCGCTGCACTCGCAACCGGTGCAACCCCCAACCTGCCCTCACCAGCTCACTCTGCGCGTATCGCCGCCTGGCATATTGGCCAGCGACACCCTGTCGCACCAGGCGGGAGTCGGGCGACAGGCCGGACGCTGCAGAAACACGCGCCTACATAGCAGTGTCAGCGGCCCGAGTCGAGACACCCGAGCCACCAGCACCGGGACTCGTCGCTAGGGCTGGTCGCGTTAGCGTGCTATAGGCTTGCAACCGTTCAGCTGCGGGTTCGGCGCCGGTGTGGGCGCCTCCGGCAGGGGGAGTAGACCATGATCCGGATTCGACTTGCCGTAATCGTCGCCATCGGGTTGTTGTGCGCCGGGCCGGTGCAGGCTCGGCGGGGCGTGCTGCCGTCGAACCAGCGTGTCAGCGCCGCCGGCAAGCAGGTCAATCTCGGGCTCTTTCCTGCCGGCATGGCGATCAGCCGGGACGGGGCCTTTCTGCTTGTCACCAATAACGGCTTCCTCGGCCAATCCCTGATGAGCGTGAACACGACCACGCTGCGAACCAAGTTCCAAACCATCGAGACAGGTTTCAACTCGCTGTTTCAGGGCATTGTGTTGGCCCCCGATGGGCGCACCGGCTTCGCCTCGGCCGGCGGCTGGGAGAACAACACCGGCGAGACCGTCGTGCGCATCGCCACCATTGCGGACGACGGCAAGGTTACCGCCGCCGGCTGCGACAGCGGCGGTTGCATCTCGGTCAACGGCTTCCCGGCGGGCTTGGCCATCAGCCCAGACGGACAGAAGCTGTTCGTGGTGCAGAACCTGGCGCACGCCTTGGCGGTGGTGGACGTAGCCAGCCGTACGATGCTCACCAGCATCGTGGTGGGCAAATCGCCGTGGAGCGTCGCCGTGCACCCGACGCGCCACGAGGTCTACGTGACTAATCGCGGCGACCGCACGGTGTCGATCGTCGATACGGACCTAAACCGTGTGGTGGCGACCGTACCAACGGGCTCGAACCCCAACGCACTGGCAGTGACGCCTGACGGCAGCAAGGTCTTCGTCGCCAACGCCAACACCGACGATCTCACGGTTTTCGACGTCGCCAACCCCACCGCGGCACGGACCATTTCGCTGACCCCGTTCGCAGGAGCCCGCCCCGGCGCCAGCCCCTCGGCGCTCACCATCAGCCCCGATGGCGCGGCCGTCTACGTCGCCCTGTCGTGGGAGAACGCGGTGGCGGTGATCAACGCGGCGACCGAAGCCCTGCAAGGCTACATCCCCACCGGCTTCTATCCCAGCGCGCTGGCCGTGAGCCCGGATGGCCAGACGCTTTACATCGCCAACATGAAGGGTGCCCGCACTTATCCCCGCACGCCCAAGCTGCAGAAAGCCGACTACCGCTTCAACATCGATCTCGGCGGCACGTACGGTGTGCGCGGCACACTATCGGTGCTGCCGGTGCCCAGCGTGGCCAAGCTCGCCGGCTACACCGGCCGGGTGCGCTTCAACAACGGTTACGGTGCCGGGCTGCGGCCGAGCAACCACCGGCCGGCCCCGACCCCCTGCTTTCCGATTCCCTGCGCGGCTGAAGACATAACCCCGATCCGCCACGTCTTCTTCATCGTGCGGGAGAACAAGACCTATGATCAAGTGTTGGGCGATCTGCCCCAAGGCGACGGCGACCCCAGCCTGGTGCTCTACGCCCGCGATCGTCAGGGACGGGAGATCTCGCCCAACACCCGCGCGCTGGCGCAGGAGTTCGTGCTCATGGACCGGCTGTTCGCCAACAGCGAGAAGAGCGAGCCTGGGCACAACTGGGTCATGGGCGCAATCGACACGGATTACGGCGAGCGCACCTGGGTGCCAGTCAGCTTCGAGGTCCGGCCCGACGACATCGGCAGTCACCTTTCCAATGAGGACGGCGACGTCGTCCGCGGCACCGTCTATCCGATTGCCACGCCCGAGGGCGGCTTCTGGTTCGACAATTGCCATGAACACAACGTCAGTTTTCGTAACTACGGCGAATTCCTGCGCACCGACGAAGCCGGTGTGCCGCTGGACTACTGGGCGCAGAACACTAATGACGACTTCTCAGTGTTCGATCTGCGCGTAAGCGACGTGAGCCGTTATGAAGTCTGGCGTGCCGACTTCGAGCAGCAAGTGGCGGCCGGCACGGTGCCGCAGTTCACCTACATCGCGCTGCCGAACGACCATACCGACGGCCGCACCAGCGGCTCCCCGGTCCCCGAGTGGTACGTGGCCGACAACGACTACGCCCTCGGCAAGATCGTCGAGACCATCTCCAACACGACTGAAATATGGGAACATGCAGTGATCTTCGTGATCGAGGACGATCCCCAGTCGGGCGGCGATCACGTCGATTCGCACCGGACGGTGGGCCTGGTGATCGGCCCCTACGTCCGGCGCCGCGCCGTCATCCACACGCGCTACGACATGGCCAGCATGCATCGCACGATGGAGCTGATCCTCGGCCTGCCGCCGATGAGCATCTTCGACCAGATGGCGATCGTCATGCGCGACGTCTTCACCGAGACGCCGGATTTCACTCCGTACAGCGCGCTGCCGCAGCAAATTCCGCTCGCCTACAACGGGGAAGGCACTTCGGGTGCCGCGTTATCGCGGCGCTACAACTTCAGCCGCCCCGATCGCGTACCCGATGCCGTGCTGAACCAGATCCTGTGGGACTACTTCCACGAGCGGGAGCGCCGCCGCTAGCCGGCGCCGCCGCCACTTCGAGAGTCGGGCTCCACGGCCTCCTCCGGCGCCGCCGCAGCGGTGTAGCGATCCATGCGCAGCTGCGCGATCTGCTCCGACACCAGACCCATCATGAAGATGATCACCCCGGTGCTCAGCAGCAGGGCCGCCATGTTGGTGAAACGGTGCTGGGTGAAGAAGGTGTAAGCGTAGTAGCCCAGGCCGGTGGCCAGGAAGGCGGCACTGACCGGCAAGAAGACGCGAAAGGGCGCGAACAGCGTCGCCACCCGGCTGATGATGAGCAAGAAGCGGGTGCCGTCCCGCCACAAGCGGATCTTGCTCTGGCCGGTGCGTTGCCCGAACTCGACCGCGACGTACTTCACCGGCAGCCCGGAGCGCAGCACCGCCAGCGTCAAGGTCGAGGGATAGGAAAAGGTGTTGGGCAGCATATCGACGAAACGCAGCGCATCGCGCCGCCGTAGCGCGCGGAAGCCCGAGGTCAGGTCCTCGATGCGGTACTGGGCCACGTAGCTGGCAAAGCCGCTGTAGAGGCGGTTGGCAAGCAAGCGGTGGTAGCCGGCTTCCGAGCGCCGCACGCGCGCACCGACGACCATGTGGTAGTCGCTCAGGTGTGCCAGCAGTGCCGCAATCGCCGCCGGCGGGTGCTGGCCGTCGCCGTCCATCAGCAGCACCACCTCGCCGCGGGCGGCACGCAGGCCGCTCTTTACCGCTGCGCCGTTGCCGATGTTGTACGGATGGCGGATGACCCGCGCGCCCTGCGCCGCGGCCACCGCGGCGGTGTCGTCGGTTGAGCCGTCGTCGATCACGATGATTTCGTGCGCCGGCAGCGCTTGCGCCGCGATCGCCCGCAGCACCGCCGCGAGAGCGGAGGCTTCGTTGAAGGCGGGGATGATGATGGAGAGTGCCGGCGGCGCCATTTATGGTTCCCGGATCTCGTACAGACCAAATCCGTTCTCACTATACAATAGCAGCAGATACTGGCGGCTGAATTCGGCCCAGCGCTGGCCCGGCGCCGCCGCCAAGTTGTGCTGCACGTAATCGTCGAGCAGGGCGTTGGCTGTCACTAAGTGCGAGATACCTTCAGCCCGCAGCGAGCGGGCGATGGCCGCAGCGCTGTCTGCGGCCTCGATGTGGCGACGCAAGGTCCCGCCCGAGAGGCCGAAGTCGTAAACGTATTCCCGTTCACAGTAGTAACTGCGGTTGCCGAGAAACGCCAGATGAATTCGGGCGGAGGCGGGCAGCTGCGAGTTGGCGACCCGCAACACGGGATACTCGGGAATGAACTGGGCGATGTAAGCATGGCGATCCAGCCTGCCGCTCAGATACGACAGCGGGGCCAGGCGCAGCCACAGCTGCCCGCAGTGGCCCGCGCTGAAGAGCAACGCACCGCCGAGAGCCAGCCCCGCCAAGGCGGCGGTGGCACCGCCGGCGCGGTGCAGGTGCAGCCAGTACTGCACGGTGAGCAACACCAGCGGGGCGACGATCGCGATGCTGTAGCGCACCCGCAAAGCGGTGAGCAAGAACGCCGACAGCGCAAAACCGGCGGCGTAGGCCGCCAGCAGCCACTCGCGGCGGCTCGCGCCCCGCCTCACGGCGGCAAAGCCCAGCAGGAGCAGCGGGCTGAGGACGCCGTCGAAACGGGCCGGATCGCCCTCACGACCGGTGATGAAGATGCGCACCGGCAATAGCGCGATCTCGAGCCAGCTCTCGCCGTAAAGCGCCCGGCGCTGCGTCAGGAAGTCGAGGCTGGCCCGCGCCGGCAACGGGCGCCCATGGAGCAGGGTATTGAACAAGGGGAAGATGGGGTTGCCGGTCTCGGTCCAGTTCTTGATCAACCATGGTGACGGCACCACCAGCGCTGCCGCGATGAAGATCGCGGCGGCTGCCAGCTGCCGGCGGTTGCTCATCGCCGGTTGTGGCAGGAGCACGGTGCCGGCCGCCAGCAAGGGAATGACGAGCATGCCGTTGTACTTGGTGGCGCCCGCGCAACCCGCCAGCAACCCAGCGGTGATCAGCCATCCGGGGCGCGGCTGCTCCGCCCAGGTCAACAGCGCCACCAGCGCGCCGGTGGCGTAGAAGAGCAACCCCAGATCGACGTAGGCGCTGGCCGCCAGCACGAACACCACCGGAGTGCTGAGCACCAGTAGCGCCGCGAGCGCAGCGGCGCCGGGGCCTTCCTGCCGCCGGACATAGAGCGCGAGCAGGGCCGCGCTGGCGAGGCCGTAGAGCAAGTGCAGGAACTTCGGCAGCTGGTCCGGCAGCCCGAGCAGCAGCGGCGTGTACGCCATCTCCAGCAGCATCGGGTAGTACGACTGCTCGGCAAACGGAATCTCGACAATGCGCTGCACTCGCAGGTACAGCGCCGGCAGCGCAAGGTGATGGGTCAGCTCGTCGCGGGCCACCGGCGGCACTAAGTTGAGCACCGCCAGCGCCGCAGCGAGCAACAGGATCCCGGTACCGGCTGCCGCCGCCGGCCGGCTTGATGGCCACAGGGTGAACGCCGCCGCAAGGCAGACGGCGAGCAAGGCCGCGGCAATCAGTGCGGGCACCAGCAAGGCCGGCGCGGCGAAGGCGCTGGCGCTGGCCCGTCCCCACAGCAGGTAGACATCCCCGAGCACACCGGTCCCCACGGCGGCCAGCAGCGACCACCACAGGGCCGTGGTTGCCTCGGGGCGGGGACTGCTCACGTAAATTCCCGGCGCTGAAACAGCGCGACGCTGAGCAAGAGCGTGAGCGCCGTGTAACAGACCGCGTACAAGACGATGTGGGCAAAATACCAGGGCGAAAATCGCTCGCCGAAGATCACTTGGTCGGCGATATTGAAGCGATCGAGGTGCGG
The DNA here is from genome assembly GCA_016210005.1 of Deltaproteobacteria bacterium. Classification (NCBI taxonomy): domain Bacteria; kingdom Pseudomonadati; phylum Myxococcota; class Myxococcia; species Deltaproteobacteria bacterium. Next base: position 10,153 of record JACQVA010000001.1, read on the forward strand.
CACGATGGCGTACAACAGGCGGGAGCCTTGCTGGACGATCGGCGGGTATTCATCGCTGCCGAAGGCCCGCAAGTACGACGCCGAGCGCCCGGTAACGAACGCCGCCGCGGTAAACAGACCGGCCAGGGCTGGGGTCACCACAATCGAGGAGAAGAACAGGGCCAGAGCTATCAACACCATCAGTTCCAACACGACGGAGGTGGCCGCCAGCAGCAAGCGCCAGTCCACCTGCGGTTCCAGGCCGCGCAGGAAGATCAGCAGTGCCGCGCTCATCAGGGCCACCATGACCGCAACCGTCGCCAGCAAACCCAAGAACTTGCCGAGAATGAACTGCCAGCGTGCCACCGGCTTGGCCAGGATGTTGAAGATCGTGCGCTTGCCCAGCTCCTTGTTCAGCAAGTTGACGCCCAGTACGACGGTGGTGATCACGCCGAAGAGCGAGATGCTCAGCAAGCTGAAGTCCTTGATGAACTTCATCTGGTCGCCGATGGAGGCGGCGCCGAAGACCGCCGCCACCCCCACGAGTAGGAGCGCGAACAGCATGATGGAGTACAACACCTTGTTGCGAATGGCTTCGCGGGCGGTGTTGAGGGCGATGGAGAGCACTTTCACGTTACCCCCCTTCCTGCGGCAACTGCCCGGCTGTAAGCCGTTCCACCAGCGCGCGCAATTCACTATCGCTCGGATTGAGGGCGAGCGAGCGGCGCAGGATCTCGAGTCCGCGCTCGCGCTCGCCCTGGCCTAGCAAGCTGCCACCGAGGCCCTTCAAGCAGTTGGCGTTGGCGGGGGCGAAGCTCAGCGCCCGGCGACAGGCGCGTTCCGCGGCCTGGTAGTCACGCTCACGGTAGAGCAAACCGCAGAGGTTTTCGTTGGCTTTGCTGTGGGCCGGCGTAATCACCAAGGTCTTTCGATACCAGTCTTCAGCGCCCTTCGCCAATCCCTTCTGTTCGTAGATGAGGGCGATATCGAAGGCGGAGTCGTCGTAGTCGGCATAGAGCTCCAACGCCTGGCGCAAGTGCAGCGCCGCCCGATCCAGCTCTCCGCGCTCGTGTAACACCGTGCCTAAGTTGTGGTGGGCTTTGGCACTGCGGGGAGCTGTGCGTACCGTCGCGGCGAACAGCGTCAGATTGTCGCGCCAGTCGCGGTTGCGCAGCCACGTCCGCGCGCTGAAGGCAACCACCACACCGGCCAATAGGCCAAGCGCAAGCCATGCCGGGCGCATGATCCGTCGCGGCGACAGATAAGCCGCCAGCGCCACGACGAACAAGGCGACGCCGGCAGAGGGCAGATAGAGCAAGCGCTCGGCCTTCGTCGTTCCGATGGCGAACAGGAAGTTGCCGGTTAGCGACAGGGTAACGAGCGGGAACACTGCCAGCACGCTCAGGCGCGGGTTCGGTCTAGCCCACCACAACCCGCCAAACAGACTGCCCGCCAGCAGTGCCACGCCGCACAGCGCCGGGGCTGACGCCCAGGACGCCTGCGGCACCACCTGCGACCACGAGTAGTCCGCCGACAGCACCAGTGGTACCAGCAGCAGCCCGGCGTAATCAGTCAGCACGGCACAGGCGGTTCGGATGCGCAACTGCAGCGGGACATAGGCCAGGAAGTTATCGAGCGCTGAGGGCGGTATCGGCGAGGTGAGCGAACCGACGACTTGGGTGCGCGCCAGCACGAACAGGCCGGCAACGGCCAGGAACGGAATCCAGTGTCCGCTGCGCAGCTCTCGGCCTACAGCCGGCGCCAAACTGCCGCCGCGGTGGGCGGCCCGACACAACGTCACCAGAGGGAGAATCGTGATTCCGCTCTCCTTGCTGAACACCGCAGCGCCAAAGGCGACTAACGCCAGCGTATCCCAGCCCGGGCGCGTACTAGCCATCGCCGCCAGCGTGGCAACCAAGGCCAGCATGCCGAACAGCGCGCTCAGCAGTTCGGCCCGTCCGACGATGCTGGTGACGGCTTCGGTATGGACCGGATGCACGGCAAACAGCAGCGCCGCAACCAACGCCACCGGGCGGCTGCGACACCAGCGCCGCCCGAGCGCAAAGACCAGCGCCGTCACCAGCGCGTGCAACCCGATATTGACCGCGTGGAAGGTCCGGGCGCTGGCTGGAGCCAGCTTCTCGTTGAGGGCGTAGCTCAGCAACGTCAGCGGACGGTAGAGATCGCCCGGATAAAGCGGCGTAGCCAAGATGCCCCAGCCATCGAGCGGGCCGGTCACCAGTGGGCTCTGGCGGATGGCCAAGAGGTCATCGAATGTGAAGTCGGCGCCTAGGGCGTTGAGGTACGGGATGATGGCCGCGCCGATCACCAAAGCCAGCGGTCCCCACTCACGGGCTAGGCGTGGCGTCGCCAACATATGCAAGATAGCGTTCTTCGAGCGAGGGCTGCTCGGGCGTGATTGACTCGACAAAACCGTTGGCGGCTGCGATCAAGGCAACGGCACGCTGCAAGGCTGGGCGGTCCGGGAGCCGGAACGACCACTGCGGGCCGCTCGCGCTCCCGCCCAGCTGGTGACCGAGTTGCTGCAGTTGAGGCAGCACCGCCGCCGGTAGCGCGCTCGCCGTGAGCGCAAACGGCCCAGCCGCCTCGCCGCTGCGCGCCATTTCCACAACTTCGCGCACGCGGCCGGCAACCAGAATGGCCACCCGATCACACAGCGCTTCGGTGTCCGGCAGAATGTGCGACGAGAAGATCACGGTCATGCCCTCGTCGTGGAGTTCGGCAATGAGGTCGCGCATTTCCTTGCGGCCGGTAGGATCGAGTCCCGACATCGGCTCGTCGAGGATAGCGAGCTGGGGCCGGTGAATGATGGCTTGGGCGATGCCGACGCGCTGTAAGTTGCCTTTGGACAGCTGGCGCATGGTGCGCCGCAGGAAGGGCCCGAGTTGGAGGCGCTCCACCAGCGCAGCTACCCGCCGGCGGCGCTCGGCGCCCGCGACACCGGCGAGCTGGGCGTAGAAGTGCAGGGTTTCATCGACCGTGAGGTAATCGTAGAAATAGGGCTGCTCGGGCAAGAATCCCATGCGGCTCCTGGCCCGTGGCAGGGTTACCGGCAGGCCGTCGAAGAGCACCTGTCCGCGGCTGGGGCGGAGCAGGCCCAGCATCAGCTTGACGGTGGTGGTCTTGCCGGCCCCGTTGGGTCCGATCAGGCCGAAGACCTCACCGGGGCGGAGCGAGATCGAGACATCTTCGAGCACGCGGATCGGACGCAGCGTCCAGTTGTGCCGGTAGTGCTTCGACAGTCCGACGGCTTCCAGCAAGGCCATAGTCACCAATGCACCGGGTTGCCCTGGCGATACTGCTCACGCGCCTTGCTGGTATAGAGGCGCAACGGCGACTGGCCGGACGTGCTGCGCACCGCCCCGGTGGCTGGATCAAACACGTAGTGGCCGCCGAACGGCTCGCGCGGCAGCGCGGAGATGACCGCCGCCGTCACCAGGGCGTCGAGATTCTCCGGTGGCTGCCCGAACTGCTCGTGGTAACGCCGCACCGCCTCGGTCAAGGCCTCGAGATGGCGGCCAAGCGTCAGTTCGTGGAGGCGCTGTTGGACCACTTGGCGCAAAGAGTCGTCCCGCGTCGAGGCCGCCAGTTCCGTCAGGAAGGACTCGGCCGCCCGGTTGTCCACGCCTTGCGCATAGATGATAGCCGCTAGCCGAGATACATACGGATCAGCACCAGGCAGAGCTGCCGCACGGCCCAGATGAAACGCTGCCGGCTGCAGGTCATCTTTGAAGAAGTAGTAATTGAAGCCCACCAACCAGTGCAGATACCAATCATCCGGGAATTGTCGCAAGCCCTTGTGCAGCAAGGCGATCCCATCGTCGGGCAGGTTGGCCTCCCAGGGCAAGATCACGCCGGCAAAACGGTAGACATGCTGGGCCCGCGGGTCCAAGTCGGTGACCACCTCGCACATCTTCGCCAACCAGCGATACGAGCGGTCGCTGCGGTAGTGGAGGCCGAAGTAACTGATAGTGCGAAACCACAGAACGTCGGCGACCGCGCTGGCATGGCCGAGCGAGGCCACACGCACAAAGCGGGAATCGGGCACATAGGTGAAATCGTGCTCACCGGCCGGCGGCTGAGTTTGTTCAAGTACACCGCTGGCGTAGCGTAAGCCGGCGGCGAGAGCGACGGCCGTACCGGCCATGACGATGCCGGCGAGCGACCGGAGCAACGGCGCGTGGGCGTGGACTGTACCGGCAGCAGGTGGGCGGCGGCTGCGCGGAAGCTGGTGCCCCGCGGTGACATTGCTGTTGGTCATCCCTACGTCCCTACCTCCGGAATCGGGCACTCCCGCGCACAGTCGAGCCACGGGTAACAAACCATCGCACAAATGCAAGCAGGAAGTGCACAGCCAGTCAGTGGGATAGCGGGCGTGAAGTCTGAGTCGGCGTGAAAGCGGCGGCTTGCTGTGCGCGGGAGTGGTGTAGTACGAAACAGGCCGGATGGTGGAGGTTGGGCAATGACCCTGAGGCTGGCGCGGGTGGCGCCGTTGTTGTTCGGCTCCGGGGCGTGCGCGCTGATCTATCAAGTGGCGTGGCTGCGGGAGATGCGCCTGATCTTCGGGGCCTCGACCGCGGCCTCCGCGGCGGTGCTGGCGATCTTCATGGGCGGGCTCGGCCTGGGCAGCGCGCTCCTGGGGCGGCGGGCCGACCGCCACCCGCGGCCGCTGGCCTTCTATGCCAATCTGGAGTTGATGATCGCGGCCTCAGCCGCTTTGACTCCAGGCCTGGTGTGGATTGCGCGGCAAGCGTACGTCGCGCTCGGCGGCTCGGTGGTGTTGGGGTTGGGCCTGGCAACCATCACGCGATTGCTGCTGGCGACGCTGGTGCTGTGCGTGCCGACGATCCTGATGGGCGGCACGCTGCCCGCCGCCGCCAAGGCGGTGGAAACCGACGAAGACATCAACCGGCGGCATCTCGCGGTGCTTTACGGTACCAACACCCTGGGCGCGGTCACCGGCGCGTTCGTCTCCACCTTCTTCATGCTCGAAGTGTTGGGGACGCGCAGCACGCTCTGGTGTGCCGCGCTGTTCAACGTGTTAGTCGGAATCACCGCGCGTGCCATGGCGCGCCGGCAGGGGACGCGCCCGGCGGCGCCGCCGGCTATAGCAGCCGATGAGGCAACAACGGCAGTAGCACCGGCGGGGTTTGTTTTGGGTGCGGCGGCGGCCGTCGGCTTCTCCTTCTTGCTCATGGAGCTGGTGTGGTATCGCATGCTCGGGCCGTTGTTGGGCGGTTCGTCCTTCACCTTCGGACTCATTCTGGCGGTGGCGCTGTTCGGCATCGGGGTGGGGGGCGTGGCCTACGCGCTGACCGGCAACCAACGGCGCGCAACGCTCACCGGTTTTGCGCTGACGTGCTCGCTCGAAGCCGTCTGCGTAGCGTATCCCTATGCCTTGGGCGATCGCGTTGCGTTCCTCGCCATCTTGTTACGCCCATTAGGCAGCCTCGGATTCGGCGGGTTGGTACTGAGCTGGGCGCTGGTTACCGGGCTGGTGGTGTTGCCGGCCGCGGTCATATCCGGAATCCAATTTCCGCTGTTGATTGCACTCCTCGGCCGCGGGGGTGAGCGCGTCGGGCGCCACGTGGGCCAGGCGTACGCCTGGAACACCCTGGGCGCGATCGCCGGCTCACTGGCCGGTGGTTTCGGGTTGTTGCCGGGCCTATCGGCGCCGGGCGCGTGGTCTGCAGTGGTGATAATTTTGGTGGCGCTCGGGGTCGTGGCAACCGTCTTGGGGTTGCGGGCAGAGCGCCAACTGCTGCGCACGGCCCTGCCGGTGGCGGCGGCGCTGACTGCGATACTGATGCTGCGGGCTACGGGACCGACGGCGGCGTGGCGACACAGCCCGATCGGGGCTGGACGCGCGGACCAAGCCCACGCCACGCGCAATAGCTTGCAAGACTGGGCCAACGCCCGCCGCCGTCACGTTCGCTGGCAGGTGGACGGCGTCGAGAGCAGCGTAGCACTGGATGCCGGCAACTCGTACGCCTTCGTGGTCAACGGCAAGACCGACGGCAACGCGCGCAACGATGCCCCAACGCAGGTGATGACCGGCCTGGTGGGAGCCATCCTGCACCCGCAAGCGCGCCGAGCTTTGGTGGTGGGCTTGGGCACCGGCAGCAGTGCCGGCTGGCTCGGGGCCGTCCCGACGATGGAACGGGTGGATGTAGTGGAACTTGAGCCCGCGATTGTCGACGTGGCTCGCGCCTGCACCCCGGTCAATCAGGACGTATTGGCCAATCCGAAAGTGCGGATTCACATCGCCGATGCGCGCGAGGTACTGCTGACTACGCCCGAGCGCTACGATCTGATCTTCTCCGAGCCCTCCAACCCTTACCGAGCCGGCATCGCCAGCTTGTTCACACGGGAGTTCTATGAGTCGGCCGCATTGCGCTTGGCCGAGGGCGGTATCTTCTTGCAGTGGCTGCAAGCATACGAGGTCGATAGCCAAACCGTCCGCACCGTCTTCGCCACCCTGGCATCGGTATTCCCGTCGGTGGAGGTTTGGCGAACGGCTGATGTGGATCTGTTGCTGCTGGGGACAATGAAGCCGATCAGGTACGACCTGCCGGCTTTGCGGGCCCGGGTGCAGCAGGAACCCTTCAAGACGGCGCTGGCCGTCGCTTGGCGCACAACCAGTGTCGAAGGATTCCTGGCGCGCTACGTCGCCGGTCCGTCGCTCGTTTCGGCGATCGCTCAACTCGAAGGCAGCTTTCTCAACACCGATGATCAGACGCTGGTTGAGTATGCCATGGCTCGCAGCGTGGGAAGGAGCAACCTGTTCAACATCGCCGATCTGCGGCAACTTGCGCGCGCACGGCGGGAAGACCGCCCACCGTTAGGCAGCGAGGCGCTCGATTGGGCCGGGGTGGAGGACGAGCGCATTGCGCTGTACACTGCAGTGGGCGTTGCTCCGCCGCTGTGGAGTGACTTGACCGCCGACCAGCAATCGCGCGCAAAGGCCCAGATCAAGTATCTGGAGGGCAATTCCGCCGCCGCGCTGGCGGCGTGGCGTGCGCAATCCCGCGAGCCGGTGGGGCTGGTCGAGCTGCTCGTGCTCGGGGAGGTCTTGGCCGATCGTGGCGATGAAGCCGCCGCCCGCTATATCGAATCATTGCGCCACCAACAGCCGATCGAGGCCGATGCCATGCTCGGCCACCTGCGCTGGCGGCAAGGGCGGTTGCAGGAGGCGGCCGCCGCGCTCACGGCTGCGTTCATCGCCTATCGGAGCGATCCGTGGCCGCTGCCGCACGTGCTGGGCCGGGCTCTTGAGGTGGCAACAGCGGTTGCAGCGGCAGACAAACAATTGGGCGAGCAGCTGCTCGAGGCCTTGACCACGCCCTTCGCGATCCTGGCGCTCGATGAAGAACGCCGCTCAGCGGTGCTGAAGATCGCCACGCAATTGAATTTCGACAAGTACTGTTTGCCTGCGCTGGAGGCGCTGGAGCCGCACGCCCCGTGGCAGCGCGAGGTGCTGCGTGCGCGCGTTCGGTGCTATCGCGCCGCGGGACACCCGCGGGTGGAGCAGGCTGAGGAAGATTGGGGGGCGTTCTTGGCGGGTGAACCAGCGGCTTTTGGGCGTGGGCTGGAGGCGGCCGCACCGGAAGCCGCAGCTGGCGTAGAAGCTTCAACCAGCACCAAGAGAACTGGTGCACAGTGAACAAGGGGCATGGCGCCCAGCCATGCCCCTTGCACGCAATGCCGCGACGGCTTATTGCATACCGCCGTTGGCGCTATCCCAACTAAAGGTCTTCGTTCCGCCGGTCGACTTGGCCGTTCCGGTGAAGGACCCGGTAGCGGCGGTCATACTCACCGTCACCGTGTCAGAGACGGAGACGCCGGGCAGCAACGACATGGTGCCCGGGCCGGTCTTGGAGTCGGTCTTGTAAACCTGGAAGGTGGCGTAGTACGCCTCCTCGCCCGTGGCCGCATTGCGCAGGTCCGAGTTGGCGCGGGCATCAAACCCCCTCTGGCGATACGCGGTGAACTGCGGGATGGCGATGGCGGCCAGGATGCCGATGATGGCTACGACCACCAACAGCTCGATCAGTGTGAACCCCTTGGATTCCTTCAATGATGTCATGTCTATTCTCCTTTGTAATCCTTATATTGATGTAGCAGCTAGCCAAGCAAAGTCATAGTCACTAATTCCCCTAGGGCCCGAGCGCGGCAGAATAGAAGCCGGCAATCCGGTCGATGCAGACCGCCGCGTACAAATTGCTATGAGCTGCCAATGCTCCCATTCGCGGTATCGCTAGTTTCCACGAGCAATCTTCAGCAAGCCGTGTACCAGCGGAATGGCTCGGGCGTTGGTACGGATCGCCGGACCTGAGCGTGAAGTTATTGACGGCAGCCTGTCCGTTTTTGACGGCCAATACGCCCGGCCGGGCAGCAGCCCTTGGGGGCACGCCACCACGCGCTCATTGCGCGCGGCAACGGGCGGTGCGTTGTTGACGATCGGAAGGCGGGACACCCCGCCGGACGCGGCTATTGGAAGCCGCCGAGAGTGCTGTCGTACGAGTACGTCTGCGTTCCCTTCGTGGACTGCGACGTTCCCGTAAAGCTGACACTGCCGCTTGCCACCATCGCCACCGTTACCGTATCCGACACAATCAGACCCGGAAGGATCGCGCTGATGGCGGGACCGGTTGTCGCGTCGGACTTGTAGACTTGATATGAAGCGAAGTAAGCTTCCTCGGCCGTTACTGCGTTACGTAGATCGGAGTTGGCGCGGGCATCGAAGCCCCGTTGCCGGTAAACCGTGAACTGGCGAATAGCGATCGCGGCAAGGATCCCGATGATCGACACCACCACCATCAGCTCGATCAGGGTGAACCCGCGCGCGTACATCTTGGCTTGGCGGGACACTGTACGGGCGGGGTGCGTATCCTTGCCGCGTGACACGATTGTCTCCGATTTCCAGATCCTCATGTTGGCCCAATGGGAAAAAGGGGCATGGCGAACCCGCCATGCCCCTTTGCCCGCAACGCGGCGACAGGCTTATTGCATACCGCCGTTGGCGCTGTTCCAACTGAAGGTCTTCGTTCCGCCGGTCGACTTGGCCGTTCCGGTGAAGGACCCGGTAGCGGCGGTCATGCTCACCGTCACCGTGTCGGAGACGGAGACGCCGGGCAGCAACGACATGGTGCCCGGGCCGGTCTTGGAGTCGGTCTTGTAAACCTGGAAGGTGGCGTAGTACGCCTCTTCGCCCGTGGCCGCATTGCGCAGGTCCGAGTTGGCGCGGGCATCGAACCCTCTCTGGCGATACGCGGTGAACTGCGGGATGGCGATGGCGGCCAGGATGCCGATGATGGCCACGACCACCAACAACTCGATCAGCGTAAAGCCTTTGGTCTCTCTCAGTGCCTTCAGTGTCGTCATTGTGCTTGCTCCCTTTCTTTCCCTGTTGATTTTCTGCCTTATCGATCTTCTGTGTTCGCCTAGTTCTTTGAATCTTCCATGCTCGCCTACCCGGTCGGCCGGTTAAGGGCCGAGGGCCCGTGACGAGCCGAGAGGCGGTCCGTGGGCGCGCCTAGCTCGGTTTCGATCTCGTTGGTAGATCATCGCCGTCATCACGTTTTCGCTTTTCTGGTTGAGCAAGCCACATACCAACGCCGCACCGGCTTGCTGCACAGCGAATCTCTTCACGCGCGTGCGGGTTTTCCACGAAGGCGATGACTAGACCCGCTGTGGAATCCGAAGAGTGACACAAATCGCCCGCGACTTTTTTGACGTTTTCGCCGGGTAGCGACCGCACGTTGGCATCGGTTCCCAAATGCGGCATTCGGTCCGGGAAGTGCGGCGGGAGCAGCAACGCCCTACTCCATACGCAGGTTGCACGGCAGGCACTGAACCGCGATCGGCCGTTGTAAGCTGCTGTGTCGGGCTGGAGCTTTGGAAATGGGCGAGAAGGGGTGGCGGCGCTGTCCACATGTGGGGCTGATTCAGTTCGGGAAATCGTTGCCGGTTTCAAGCCCGTACTTCTGCAGGCGATGGCGCAGCGAGCGGTAATTTATGCCGAGCAGTTCGGCCGCGCGCTTCTTGACACCGCCCGCTTGTTCCAGGGCGCGTAGCAGGGCGGCCTTCTCGAAGGTCGCCAAGTCACGATCGAGATCGAAACGACCTTCGACCAGCGGAGTCGGGGCTGGCGCTGGGGCAGCTCTTGGTTCCGGCGGGCGAGTCATCGGCTGCAGCTGCCCGTTGCCGCTGAGCAAGTAAGCAGGCATATGCTCCTCGTGCGCCGTCTCGCTATCACTCAGTGCTACGGCATGCTCTATGATGTTCTCTAGCTCGCGGACGTTGCCGGGGAAGGCGTACGCCAGCAGTAGCTTTGCCGCCCCTACGGTAAGGCGAGTTACGCGCTTGCCGTGGAGGTCGGAGAACTGCCGCAAGAAATGGCGAATGAGCAGCGGCACGTCCTGACGGCGCTCGCGCAAGGGCGGCAGGTCGATGGTGATGACGTTGAGCCGGTAATACAGGTCTTCGCGAAAACGGCCGGCTTTGATATCGGTGGCAAGATCCCGGTTGGTCGCGGCAATCACGCGCACGTTGACGGCGACGGCGGACTGGCCTCCGACCGGGATGAACACCCGTTCCTGCAATACCCGCAGGAGTTTCACCTGCAGGGCGAGCGGCAGCTCGCCGATTTCGTCGAGAAAGATGGTTCCGCCGTCGGCCATACGGAAATAACCGGCGCGGTTGCCGACGGCCCCGGTAAAGGCCCCCTTCACGTGGCCGAACAGCTCGCTTTCGATCAGGTTCTCGGGGATAGCGCCGCAATTGAGGGCAACAAACGGGCGATCGGTGCGATTGCTGCGCGCGTGGATCGCGCGGGCCACGAGCTCCTTGCCCGTGCCGCTTTCGCCCGTAACCAGGATCGTGGCATCGCTCCGGGCGACTTTATCTATCAGTTCGTGCACCTGGCGCATGGCCGGGCTGGTACCCAGCAGCCCGTCGCGAGGCGCGGCCTCCTCGACCATTTCCTCGCCTGCTTCTCGCGCCAACATCTCGCCCGCCTGCTCACCCTCGAGTTCCTGCGCAAGATCCTGCAACGAGGTGACGTCTTGCAGAATGTAGAGCGCCCCGATGGCGTGCCCATAGGTGTCGCGCAGCGGCGCCGCCATGCAGCGGACCTTGACCTCGCGCTCGTCGCCGCAGCGGTGGGTGAACTCCGTCGGTTGCAGCGGGCTGGTTGACTGCAAGAATGCGGTCCTAGCGGTTGCAGTAAGGTTGAGCGGCGGAAACAGCTCGCCGAGGTCTTTCTCGCGCAACCTGCCGGGCTCGCCCCCCACCAGGGCCTCGGCGATCTCATTGGCTGAGGTGATGCGGCCGTTGGCGTCGGTTGTAACCAGCCCCGAGCCGATGTTGCGCGCCAGGGCTTCCTGCAGCACGGCCAGCTTGTCCCGCTCGCCCTCACGCTCGAGCAGCAACTGCTCGGTTTCGTGCAACCTGCGGGTGAGAGAAGTGGCCAGGATCGCGATCAAGAAGAAGGTGCCGTTGTTGGTAGCCATGCGGATGGCGAGTTGGCCGTCGAACACCGCCGGTGGAAACTGATAGTCGGGCGTCGGAACAACTCCGGCAAGCATGCCGGCGACCAAGCCGGTGTACGCGGCCGTCGCCATCACGGCCGTGGCCACCGCCCCTTGGCTGAAGAGCAGGATGGCCGCATTGATGATCGGCAAGGTATAGAGAAAGGCGAAAGGGCTGTCGGGGCCTCCTGTGAGATAGAGCACCCCCGTAGTTAGCAGTACGTCGAAGCCAACCTGGCCGTGGCTGAAACCGCGCAGATCATGCAGCCGTTGCAACGCGACGGCGGAGGCAATGGCGACAGCGTAGGTCGCGGCGATGATGCCGAAGAGTAAGTTGATCGAGACCACGTACGGGCTGTAACGCCCGCTGAGCGTAACCAGCGAGAGCGCGCCAAGAAACGCCGAAATGATCAGAACGCGGCCGAACAACAGCCAGCGCAGGCGGCGGCGCAGATCCTCGCTGCCGGAGGTGTTGTGATGGCCCTCGATCACTGGATGACCGTTCCGAGCTTGAAGATCGGCAGGTACATGGAAATCACCAAGCCGCCGATGATCACGCCGAGGAACACAATGACCAGCGGTTCCATCAGGGCCGTTAGGTTGTTGACCACTTGGTCGACCTCATCCTCGTAGAAGTCGGCGATCTTTTGCAGCATCGCATCGAGCGCACCGGTGGCCTCGCCGACCGCAATCATCTGGCAGACCATGGGCGGGAACACCTTGCTCTGGGTCAGCGGCTCCGCGATGGTCTTGCCCTCGCTGATGCTCACCCGCGTTCTCAGGATCGAGCGCTCGACCACCTTGTTGCCCGATGTCCGCGCCGTAATCGCCAACGCGTCCAAGATCGGGACGCCGGAGGAGACCAGCGTGCTCAGGGTGCGGCTAAAGCGTGCCACCGACGACTTGCGAATCAAGTCACCGAAGATCGGCACCTGCAACATGAAGCCGTCGATGGCCAGCTGGCCTTGCTCGGTCTTGTAGCTCTGCCGCAACGCCACTATCGCGGCTGCGACGATCGCAGCCATGTAAGGGAAGTAGGCGATGGTAAAATTGCTCAGGTTGATCACGAACTGGGTCGGCATCGGCAGCGCTTGCCCAAAACTACCGAACAGCTCCGCAAAAACCGGAATCACGTAGATCAACAGCACCGCGGTGACTCCCACCGCCACGGTGATGATGGTGACCGGATAAATCATCGCCCCCTTGATCTTGGCGATGAGCTTCATCGCCTTCTCCATGTACACGGCAAGGCGGTGCAAAATGGTATCGAGGATACCGCCAACCTCCCCGGCAGCGACCATGTTGGTGTAGAGGTCATCGAACAGCTTGGGATGTTTGCGGAGCGCGTCGGTGAAGGTCGAGCCGGACTCCACTTCTTCCTTGACCTGGCCGATGACCTTGCCGAATTTCTTATTGTCGGATTGTTGAGCGAGGATGTCGAGGCACTGCACGATCGGCAACCCGGCATCGATCATGGTTGCTAGCTGGCGGGTGAAGATGACTATGTCCCGCGATTTTATCTTCTCACCGAAGCCGGGCAGCGTGATCTCTCGGTCCAGCCCCTTGCCCTTCTCTTTCACCTTCGACGGTATCGGCTGGATGCGCTGCGCGCGCAGCCGCACCAGTACGGCATCACGCGTCGTCGCCTCCATCTCGCCCTGGAGCATCTCTCCGCGTGACGAAACGCCCTGCCATCTAAAAACTGCCATTTTTTTGACCTCCGCAGCGTAAACCAAAACGCCAGAAATTCAGGCACTTGCCAGAATCCCGGCGATTCCTATTGCGGATTGAAGCAGTTGGTGTGCCAGACGCGCTAGCGACGCATTGCGCTCGGCGACGGCCCGAGCATGGCGCGTAACTCGTCCAACTCCGTCGCATGGCCGATCGCTTCGTCGTACGAAATCAGGCGCCGATGGTGGAGGTCCACGAGCGATTGGGTCATCGTCTGCATACCGAACTTGGTCTGCCCGACCTGCAGCTGAGAGTATATCTGATGAACCTTTTCCTCCCGGATCAGGTTGCGGATCGCCACGTTGGGGATCATGACCTCGACGGCCAGCACCCGCCCCTTGCCATCAAGCCGCGGGATCAGTTGCTGCGAGATGACCCCTTGCAAGACCAGAGACAGCTGGGCGCGTACCTGGGGCTGCTGATTCGTCGGAAAAATGTCGATGATGCGGTTGATGGTCTGGACCGCAGAGTTGGTGTGGAGGGTGGAGAGCACCAGGTGCCCAGTCTCAGCGACAGTCAAAGACGCCTCCATCGTCTCCAAGTCCCGCATTTCACCGATCAGCACGATATCGGGGTCTTGCCGCAGCACATGCTTGAGCGCGGCGGCAAAGGCCTTGGTGTCGGCAAAGACCTCGCGCTGGTTCACCACACAACCGCGATGCTCGTGCACGAACTCGATGGGGTCTTCCACCGTCATTATGTGTTCGTGTCGCTCGCGGTTAATCTTGTCGATCATCGAGGCCAGAGTTGTGGATTTCCCACTGCCCGTAGGCCCGGTGACCAGAACCAGCCCGCGCGGCAGCTTGGTCAATTCCGCCACTACTGGTGGCAAGCCTAGCTCAGCCAAGCCACGGACCTGGTACGGGATCAGCCGGAAGGCCCCGCCTACGGCCCCCCGCTGCAGGAACAGATTGCCGCGAAAGCGGCTCAACCCGCGAATCCCGAAGGAGAAATCCAGCTCGCTCTCCTCCTCAAAGCGGTGGCGCTGGCTTTCGGTCAGCAGGCTGTAACAGAGCTGCTTGGTTTCGTTGGCCGACAACGGCGGGAAGGGCATCGCCGCCAAGACGCCATTGAGGCGCATCACCGGCGGGCTATCGGCCGTCAGGTGGAGATCGGTGGCACCCTTGTCGATCACCAGCCGCAGAAAGTCCTGCATGCTGGCGGCCACGCTCGGCTGGTGCTCTACGAATGGCGCCGTATCGCTGATGGCCATGCACTCCTCAGTCCGCTATTGTAACCCGGACCACTTCCTCCACCGTCGTCACGCCTTCCTTCAACTTGGTCACCCCGCTCATGCGCAACGTCTTCATGCCCAGATTGATCGCCGTCCGCTTCAGCTCACTGGCGGAGGCGCCATTGAGAACCATGCTGCGCAGCTCCTCGCTCAAAGGCATCACCTCGTAGAGGGCGATACGGCCGCGGTATCCGGTACCGTTACAGTTGCCACAGCCCGCCCCGTGGAAGCAGCCGAACGTTCCTATCTCTTCGCGCGGGACGCCGATGTCCAGCAGCGCCTGTGGCGGCATCTCCGTCAGCTCGCGGCAATCCGGGCAGATCTTGCGCGCTAGTCGCTGCGCCAGAATGAGGTTCACCGAGGAGGCCACTAGAAACGGCTCGACGCCCATGTTGAGTAACCGGTTCACGCTCGACGGCGCATCGTTGGTGTGCAGGGTGCTCAACACCAGATGCCCGGTGAGCGCGGCCTTGATCGCGATCTCCGCGGTCTCGAAGTCGCGCACCTCACCGACCATGATGATGTCTGGGTCTTGCCGCAAGAACGATCGCAAAGCGTTTGCGAAATTCAACCCGATGTCGTCGTGAATCTGGACCTGGTTGATCCCCACTAGGTTGTACTCGACCGGGTCCTCCGCCGTGGAGATGTTCGAGCTCGCCTTGTTGAGTTCGGAAAGCGCCGAATACAACGTCGTGGTCTTGCCGCTACCGGTCGGCCCGGTGACCAGGACCATGCCGAAGGGCCTGTAGATCGCGTCCTTGAAGTCCTTGAGCGCTCCTTCTTCGAAACCGAGCTTGGTCATGTCGAGCTGCAGGCTCGATTTATCCAGCAAGCGCAGCACGATCTTCTCGCCGAAGATCGTCGGCAGCACCGAGACGCGGAAGTCCATCTCCTGGCCGGGGCCTATCTTCAACTTGATCCGGCCGTCTTGCGGCAAGCGGCGCTCGGCAATATCGAGGCTCGACATTACCTTGATGCGCGAGGTGATGGCGTTCTTCAGCTTCAGTGGCGGCTTCATGATTTCTTCGAGCACGCCATCGACCCGGAAGCGCACGCGAAACATGCGCTCGAAGGGCTCCAAGTGGATGTCGCTCGCCCGCCGCTTGATGGCGCTGGTCAGAATGGCGTTGACCAGCCGTACCACCGGGGCGTCCTCGGTCGCCCGCTCGAGCTCCTTGACGTCGACCTCTTCCTCGGTTTGCACCAACTCGACATCCTGGCTTTCGAGCTGGGTCAGGACCTCGGAGTAGTTGGCCCCTTCATCGTAGAAGCGCTGGATCGCGGCCGTGACCGAAGAGGTGGCCGCCACCGCGATCTTGACGTCGTAGCCAGCCAGGAACTTGACCTCGTTGATGGCCACTAGGTTCGAGGGGTCGGACATCGCCAGCGTGAGCGACGACCCGCTGAGGCTGATCGGCACCAAATGGTGGCGGTTGACCAGAGCGGCCGGAATCAGGCGTATCACGTCGGCCGGCAGGTCCATCCCGGCCGGGTCCACGAGCGGTAGCCGGTACTCCTTCTGCAAGTAGGCGGTCAGATCAGCATCGGAAACGAAGTTCAGCTTGACCAGGACGGCGCTGAGGGCGCCCCCTTGCTCACCTTGGTGCTCGACCGCTTTGGTGAGTTGAGCCTGGGTGATCAGGCCCCGTTTGACCAGTAGTTCCCCTAGGCGTGTGCTCATAGTCTCGTGCGCGCCGGCAATACTAGCACACCCGCTGCCAAGGTGCCCACGCTAATTGACGACCCGGGCGCTTGTCAATTTGGTTTTTCCCCGGGGCGAATCTGCGCTGCCGCAAGGCAAGCGCAGACCTGTTCGGCCCCCGATCGCCACCATCGCTCGATACCGGGCCGGAGCAGGCAAACGCCAACGAACGCATTGACCGCTAGGCGCAGCGGTAGTACCTGGCGCACATGAAAGCCGTACAGCTACGCTCCGACGGTACGCTTCAAATCGCAACGGTCTCCGATCCCGCGCCTGCGGCCGGGGAAGTGCTGCTGCGGGTACGCGACTGCGGCATTTGCGGTTCCGACCTGCATGCGGCGCGCTTCGCTCACCAGCTACCGCCCGACACGATTATGGGCCACGAGTTCTCGGGCGAGATCATCGCTCTTGGGCCGGGCACGAGCGGCTGGGAGATCGGTGCGCGCGTGGTGTCGCTGCCATACATGGCATGCGGCGGGTGCCCCGCCTGCCGGCGAGGTGACGGGATCCGCTGTGCGCAGGTGCGCGGCATTGGCCTCGGCCAGCTTGCCGGCGCGTTTGCTGAATACGTCCGCGTCCACCCCGCCAGCTTGCTGCGCGTGCCGGACAACGTCTCGCTGCGCCAGGCCGCCTTGGTCGAGCCCCTGGCCGTCGGGTTGCGTGGGGTTCGGCGGGCGCGCGCCAGCAAGGATGCCGCGGTTCTCATCATCGGTGCCGGGCCGATCGGCCTGGTGACCTTGCTGTGGGCGCGCCACCTCGGCGCCAAGACCATTGTCGTATCGGAGATCACCGACGGCCGGGCGGCGCTGGCTCGCCAGCTAGGCGCCACCGCGGTCGAGAACCCTCACCGCAGCGACCCGACGGCGACCGTGCGCGAACTGGCCGGGCGCGAGCCCGACACCGTCTACGAGTGTGTGGGCGTCAAAGGCACCCTCAACACCGCGTTCATGGCCGCCGCCACCCGCGGGGAAGTGATCGTGCTCGGTGCCTGCATGGAGATGGACGAAGTCTTCCCGCTCACCGCCGTGTTGAAGGAACTCGAAGTGAAGTTCGTACTTGGCTACACCCGTGCCGAGTTTGAAGCCGCGATCGAGGCCCTTGAGCACCGGCACTTCGAGGTGCAGCCCCTGATCACCGACGTAATCAGCCTCGACGAGGTCCCGCGGGCCTTCGCCGAGCTGTCCCAGCCCTCGACCCAGGCGAAGGTGGTGGTCGAGTTCCCCTGATCGCGGCCCGCGGCGTTGGCGCCGCGGGCCACGATATTCTTGTTGCGCCGAGCAGCTCAGAAATCGTTGCGGTCGGTTGCGTCAATTACGAGCCGGGCTCGGGGCACGGAGTAAACCTCCGTGCCCCGCTTGAAGCCCGCTCGTGAGAGCGTTCGGTTCTAATCCAAATCCGGATCGAACCCGTCGCCGGTGTTGGGCACGATCTGACCGCCGCTGCCATCGGCGTTGACGATACCGATGCCCGCGGCGAAGATGTCGTGCGCCAGCTTCGAGCCGTTGCGGTTCCACGCCGGGTTGCCGCTTAGATACCTACGCGCCTCGCCCTGGTTTCCGAACACAGAGCCGGATATGGGAACGGCAAACGGAGGGCGCATGACTAGGCGCATGACCAAGAAGATCGTGCTCGTAGTACTGGCATTGGTCGCTATCGCCATCGTCGCGGCGGCATCGGGGCTGACGTGGGCACACCTGACAATTCGGCGCGAGCGCACCCCCCTGCCGGCAGCCGCGGCAGTTGTCGGCACGAACTCAGCCGACGGGCCAGTGCGGATTTCCTATCTCAACACTGCCACCCAGCCCATGCCGCGTTCGGCGGTGCTCGACCCCAAGCGCGATCCGCACCCGCAGGAACCCTACGTCATGAGCCACCCGTCTTTCGTGCTCGAGTGGGCCGACGGCCGCATCGTGCTGATAGATGCGGGCATGACGCGCGAGGAGGCAGCGGCCTTCGGCCGGCCGATCGAGCGCTTCAGCGGCGGGCAGCCGATCAAGCCGCTCGGCAGCGTCGCCGAAGGTCTCGGCCAGGCGGCGGCGCGGGTGCAGGGCGCTCTGTTCACACATTTGCACTCGGACCATGTCGGCGGTATCACCGCGCTGTGCGCCGGTGTGAGCCAGCGCATCCACGTGTTCCAAACCGAGGCCCAAGCGCTGCGCACCAACCACCTCACCCGCGCTGGGCTGCGCCTGCTGCAAGCGGCCAGCTGTGTGCAACGCGAGCGACTCGAGGGCGCACCGCTAATGCCGGTCAGCGGTTTTCCCGGACTGTTTGTGATTGCCGCCGGCGGCCACACGCCCGGCAGTCAGATCGTTGTCGCGCACATGGCGACGAGCGACGGCTCACGCCACTACGTGTTCACCGGAGACACCGCTAACAACATCGACGGCATCACCTTCGATGTGCCGAAACCGGCCTTGTACAGCTTGTTGGTGGTACCCGAGGACGGCGAGCGGCTCGGCGAGCTGCGCCGTTTCCTGCGCGGCTTGGGCCAACACGCCGGGGTTACTCTGCTGGTGTCGCACGATCAGCGCCAGCTCGAGCGCAGCGGAGTGCCGGCGTGGCCTCACTTGGGATAGTCGGGATAGTCGGGATAAGGCAGCACTCGGTGTTTTACAGCAGCACTTCGGTATCCAGCATGCGCCAGAGGTACCACGAGGCCACCGAGCGATACGGGCGCCACGGTGCCGCAATCTGCTCCAAGGTGTGCGGCCGCGGCAAGTCGTCGAGCTGATAGAGTTGCTGCGCGGCCTTGCGGACCCCGTAATCACCCACCGGCAGCACATCGGGGCGGCCGAGTCCGAAGAGCAGCAGCATGTGCGCGGTCCACTCGCCGATGCCTTTGACGGTGGTGACCGCAGCGACGACCTCCGCATCCGGCAGCGCCGCCAGCCGCCGCACCGACAGTGCCCCGCTGTCGAAGCGCGCGGCGAGATCACGCAAGTACACCGTCTTCTGGCGTGACAGTCCGGCCGCGCGCAGGGCCTCGTCGCTGGCGGCGAGCAACTGCGCCGGCGCCGGAACGCGGCCGCCGAACAGTGCCTGCACTCGGCGCTCGATCGCCGCGGCGGCGTTGCCGGCCAGCTGTTGATACAACACGGCGCGAAACAACGAGCGATAAGCGTTGCCGTCACGGACGGTCAGCTGGCAGGTGCCCACCGCCGCGATCACCCGCGCCAGCTTGGCATCGGCCCGGCGGAGATGGCGCACGGCGGCGGCTTTGCGCGCCGGCGTCAAGCGGGTAATCGAAACAGGTTTGCGCAAAAAGCGCCTTCGCGGTCCAACTCGGAGCACTCGTCATTCCTTCAGCAACCCTGATCAAGCACGGCTGACCGCGACCGTGTGGCGTGATGGTTTTTCCGCACCCGTTCTCAGCGTTGGCGCTGGCGGCCGGGCGCACGCGCGCGCCCGCGCGGCCCGCTGCGGTGCCTGGCGGCGGCGGCCGCCAAGGACACCGCGTTGGCGGCCTCTGCCCCCTCGGCAGCTTGCTCGTGCGCGGCCGCGCTCCGGGCGGATACGGCGCGCGCCGGATGACGCAAGATCACGGCCGCTTCCTTTTCGGTGATTGGCCGGCCGAATAGGCATCGGGGTTTGCCCTCTTCGCTCTGGCTGTTGGCCCAAGCCGCGAGCTCGGCCGCAGTCGGCCGGTGTCCGAGCGCCACCGTGCAGCGGCGCACGACGAACCCGAGCATCATCTTCGGCAACGCGGGCGAGGCCATCGCGCGCGGAGTTCTGTCCCATTCCCAACGATCGGTCAAGCGGGATTACTACGCCGCGATCGCGCGCGCGACGATTTCTGCGTACAACCGCTGCAGCCGGCGCGTCAGGGCGCCGGGCCGGCCGCTGCCGACCTGCCGCTCGCCGGCACGGATGATGGGAACGATCTCGATCACCGACGAGGTGCAAAAAGCCTCATCAGCGGCGGCGAGGTCCTTGACGGAGAGAGCCCTTTCCTCCATCGCGATCTTCGCGCTGGCGGCGAGCTGCACCACCAGCCGGCGCGTCACTCCGGGCAGCACCTCCGGCCCGCCGGTTAGCGGCGGCGTCAGCAGCCGCCCGTGACGGCAGAGGAAGAGATTGCAGGTGGTACCCTCGCTGAGCCGGCCCTCGCCGTCGACGTACAACCCTTCGAACGCCCGGTGGCGGTGAGCAATAACGCGCCCCAGAATCGCCGGCACGTAATCGAGCAGCTTGTGGCCGGCAAGCACACCGGCGCGCGCAAACGGCAACAAAGCCACCCGCACCCCGCGGCGCTGCGCGCGCGCCACGGCGGGAGCGATTGCAGCCGCGGTCATCAACAGCGTCGGCCTAACCAGGCGCGGCGGCAGCAAGCCGGGCCGTGCGGCACCGCGGGTCAGCGTAATTCGTACCGTGGCATCGCCCGCATCAAGCCGGTTGCGCCGCAAGAGCGCACCGATCTGCCTGGGCCAATCCAGTTGCGGCACCGGGATGCGCAGCCAACGCGCGCTGGCATGCAGGCGCGCCAGGTGATCGTCGAGCGCAAAGGCGCTGCCGCGGTACGTGCGCACGGTCTCGAACAGGCCATCGCCGTAGAGCAAGCCGCGATCGAACACGCTCACCCGCGCCCGCGCCGCCGGTAACAGGCGGCCATTTATGAAGACGACGCCGCCAAGATCGGGTTGAACAGTCATACTCGTACACCTTCGCGCCCGGTCCACGCCTCACAAAAAGCGCGCGCCTTCAGCAGGGTTTCCTCGTACTCGGCTTGCGGATCGGAGTCGGCCACGATCGCCCCGCCGGCGTGAAAGGTCAGTTTGTCCCCGCACCCCAGCGCGGTTCGAATGGCAATGTTGAAGCAGCCGGCACCATGGGCGTCGAGGAAGCCGACGGCACCGGTATAGAAGCCGCGCCGCACCGGCTCCAGCTCGTCAATGATCTCCATCGCCCGGATCTTCGGGGCCCCGGTGATCGAACCGCCGGGAAAGGTGGCGCTAAGGATCTCCGCCAGCTCGATGCCGGCACGCCGCCGCCCATGCACCGCCGAGACCAAATGGTGCAGCGTCGGATACGATTGCACCGTGGCGAACTCCGTCACCTCCACCGAGCCCGGCTGGCATAGCCGGCCCAAGTCGTTGCGCTCCAGGTCGACGATCATGACATGCTCGGCCGCTTCCTTGGCATCGGTGCGCAAGGCCAGCGCATTGGCAACGTCGTGGGCGTTATCCATACCGCGGGGGCGCGTGCCTTTGATCGGAAAGGTGGCGATGGTTGCGGGTGTCAGTTGCAGAAAACATTCGGGCGAGTTGCTGATCACCGTGAAGTCTGCGCAATCGAGGTAGGCCGCAAACGGCATCGGGTGGCGCTGCTGCCAGTGCGCAAACAAGGTGGCCGCCGCCGCCCGCGGCGTCATCCCGCGCACGGCGGCGTCGAAGCGCTGGGCGAGATTGACCTGGTAAATATCACCGGCGGCGATGTACGCCAGCGCCCGCCGCACCGCGGCGATGTACTCGGCGTGGGTTACATTGTGAGTGAGCGATGCCGTCAACTGTGCCGCCGGCGCGGGCGTGGCGCGGGTTGCCGCCATGATTTTCTGACCGACGGCGTGCAGCTCGCCCGCAGTCAGGAATGACGACGCCAGTTGCCAGGCGCGGGTGCGGTAATCGAACACTAGCGCCCAGTCGTACCAGGCGCACTCCAGTACCGGCAGACCCTGGTCGTCGCGGGCGCGTGCGGGCAGGCGCTCGATCCAGTGCTTGAGATCGTAGCTCAGGGCCGCGACCAGGCCGCCGGCGAAGACAGTGGTCGGCTCATCGATCACGCGCCTGGCGTAGGTGCGCCGAAACTGCTCGATCAGATCCAAGGGATGCCCCAGCAGTTGGCGCCTGCTGCCGTCGCCGGTCCATTGCGCCGTTCCGCTGGCCTCGACGCGCAGCGTAGCCCGCGGAGTGTGCCCGAAGAGCGCGAAGCCGTTTCCCCACGACTGCGGCCCGCCACCATCGAACACGAACGGGCGTGGCCACGCCGCCGCGGTCAGCACTTCGACCGGTGTGCGTGCGAGACGGAGTTCTTGCGCCGGCATGCGATTCCTGCTTTGGCAGTGACTGTTTTCATAGCCACGGGGCTCGGTGGTTGCAACTCACCGCGCCGCGCCTAGGGTGGAGCCATGCGCGACTACCAGCACCAGAGAGCAAACCGCCGCCGATGAATGCATCGGTCACATTGCTCGAGCGGGTGTTGCCGGCGACCGTGCAATTGCAGGGCGAAGTGCCGGCCGATCATCCGTCGGCAGCGATTCTCGGCTGCGAACGGGCGGGCTCGGGCACGGTGGTGGATTCGGCCGGGCTGATCTTGACGGTGCAGTACATCGTCGTTGGGGCGCAGTCCATCACGGTGACGCTGCTCGATGGCAGCGAGCTGGCGGGTGAGGTGGCAGCGCAGGACTTCGCCACCGGCATCGCGCTGGTACGCGTCGATGGCCGCAAGCTGCCGGTAGCCAAGCTCAGCGCCTCAACCGGTCTCCAGCGCGGGCAAGAGGTCTTTATCGTGGCGGCGCTGGGGGACAATGCCCGCCGGGTCAGCAACGGCGCCGTCAGCTCGCTCGACGCGTTCGACGCTTACTGGGAGTACCGGTTGGAGCGCGCTATCACCACCACCGCGGTCAATCCGGGGCTCACCGGTGGCGGGTTGTTTGACGGCATGGGTCACTTGGTGGGCGTGGTATCGCTCGACCTCAACGAAGTCGGGCGGTTCACCCTCGCCGTCCCGGTCGAGAATTTCCTCGATCACCGCCAAGAGCTACTCCGCAACGGGCGGCGCACCACCCGGCCGCCGCGCGCGTGGGTGGGCTTGTACTGCTACACCTGGCGGGGGCGCCTGATCATAGCCGGCGTGCTGCCGGGTACGCCGGCGGAGAGCGGCGGGCTCAAAGCCGGCGACGTTCTGCTGACGGTGGATGGCCGCGAAGTTACTGGGCGCGCTGCGCTCTACCAACTGCTCTGGGCCCATAGCCCGGGCGACACCATCGCTTGCACCGTCTTCCGCAGCGATGAAATCAAACCGCTCGCCATCTGCGCCGGCGACGCGGAAGCCTTCTTCGCCTAGTGCTCCCGCCGCTTTTTCTTTGCCACCGCTGCGCTTGACGCCTTTGGTCGTGCCGGCGGCGCCGGCGAGCTCGGCAACTCACGTTCTTTAGCAGCCGCACCCGCCTTCTCGTACCGGACCCGCTCGGCGGCCATCGCTTCGTCCAGCCGAACGCCGACCGCGGGATACTTGAGCGCAAGGATGCGTGCGGCCAGGAAGGCGGCGTTCTTGGCGCCGTCGATCGCCACCGTGGCCACCGGAACGCCTGGCGGCATCTGTACGGTGGCGAGCAAGCTGTCGAGGCCGGCAAGCCGCCCGGCGCCCAGCGGCACCCCGATCACCGGCAGCAGCGTGTACGCCGCAACCGTTCCGGCTAGGTGCGCGGCCATGCCGGCGCAGGCGATGATCACTTCGATACCCCGCTGCTCGGCGCCGCGCACGTACTCGACCGTGAGATCCGGCGTACGGTGAGCGGACAGCGCGCGCAGTTCCGAGGGCACACCGAGCGAGGCCAGAACGTCGCGCGCGGCCGCCACGGTCTCGAGATCGCTCGGGCTGCCCACCAAAATCCCGACCATGGGCGTTGTCTCGGTCATGGCAGCCGCCCACTTCACTTCGATTTCCAATTCCGTGCCGCGATCGTCCGACTCGATCTCGGTTTCCACGCTGACGCGCTCGGGCACGCGCACCGCCGAGCCGCCAACTCGGATCGCGCTGCCTAGACGCAGCCGCACGGCCCAATCCTCCAGTTGCTTAGCCAGCTCGACCCGTTCGAGAAGCTGCTTTCGTTTCATCCTTGCGAGTCCTTTCTTGGTCCAAGCGCCACGCCCGCGGGGCAGTTCAGTCGAAGATTGCCCGCGAGTAGGCCCCCCTCATGGCTTCGGCGGATGATCGAGGTGCTTCAAGAGCCGGAAGAAGTCGCTGTTGGGCGACAGGATGATGGTGGTGCCGTCACCGAGCGACTTGCGGTAGGCCTCCAGCGTACGCACGAGCTGATAGAACTCCAGGTCACGGCCGTAGGCGTCGGCGAAGATCTTGACCGCCAGCGCATCGCCCTCGCCGCGCATGATTTCGGACTTCTTGCGGGCCTCGGCCAGAAGAATCTGCACCTGTTTATCCGACTCGGAGCGAATCTTGCGCGCTTCCTCATCACCTTCGGCGCGGAACTTCTTGGCCTGGCGCTCGCGTTCGGTGCGCATGCGGTTGAAGACGTTGAGCTCGTTCTTCTCGGGCAGATCAGCGCGCTTGATCACCACGTCCACCACCTCGATGCCGTACTCGCGCGCCTTCTCGTCGCTGCGTTCGGTGACCTGCTTCATGAGCGCCGCGCGCTTCTCGTTGACGATCTCACGCAAGGTGTGACGGCCGAGGGTCTCACGCAGGTTCGAGTAGATGATGTCGTCGAGGCGCGACTGGGCCCCCTCTTCGTTGCGGACGGTGCGGTAGAACTGGAGCGGATCACGGATGCGCCAGCGCGAGTAGTTGTCGACCACCAGTTGCTGCTTGTCTTTGGTGAGCAGCTCGCGCGGGGCGGCATTGTAGTCGAGCAGCCGCTGGTCGAAATAGAGCACGTTCTGGATGAGGGGGATCTTCCAATAGAGGCCCGGCTCCTGCACCGTGCGTACGGGATCGCCGAGCTGCACCACGATCGCCTGCATCCACTGCGGCACACTGTACGCTGCCAGCTTCCAAGTGCCGAGCACGAGCCCGAGCACGACTAGAATAGGAATCCAACGCCGATCCATGTTTACCTCCTCCCCGGCTGGGCCGCGGGCTCCGCCGGCTCGGCCGAGCGCGGCTTGAGTACCTGATCGAGCGGCAAATAAGGCACGACCTGTTTGCCGGCGAGGTCGTCCAGCAGGATCTTGTTCATGCGCCCGAGCACTTCCTCCATCGTCTCCAAATACAGGCGCTGGCGGGTGACCTCCTTGGCCTTGGAGTACTCGTCGTGGAGAGCGGTGAAGCGTTGCGCCGCGCCGGCCGCATCCTGGAGCTTGGCAGCCTTGTAGCCTTCGGCCTCATTGAGCAGTTGCGCCGCCTGGCCGCGCGCCTTCGGTACCACGTCGTTGGCGTAACCGGTCGCTTCGTTGATCAGCCGCTCCTTGTCCTGTTGCGCGCTGATGACGTCCTTGAACGCGTCCGACACCTGGTCTGGCGGATCCACGTCCTGCAGCTTCAGCGTCACGACTTCGAGCCCGAGGCGGTAGCGGTCGAGGATTTCCTGCAGCAGCAGCTGCGCGTCCTCCTGAATGCGCTCCTTCCCCTCGGTCAACGCATTGTCGATGTTGTTGCGTCCGACGATCTCGCGCATGGCGGCCTCGGCGGCGTCGCGTACGGTCTCCTGCGGGTCGCGCACATTGAATAGAAAATCGGTGGCACCGCGGGCCTCCGGCTTGACCTTGTACTGCACGATGAATTGCAGCTTGACGATGTTTTCGTCGCCGGTCAGCATCAAGGCCTCGACGTCCTCATCGCGGTAGCGCGCCGGCGGCCCGGCGTCCACCGTGCGGAAACCGAACTCCGCCTTGCGGACCTGCGTCACCGAGGGCTTCAGTACGGTCTCGATCGGCCAGGGCAGATGATACCCCGGCCCAGGATCGGCCTCGCGCACCACGCGCCCGAAGCGCAGGACCACGCCGCGCTCGTCGGGCGCGACGATGAAGACCCCGCTTAGGGCATACAGCAGCAACGCGATGGCGACGATCAACCACGGGTTGAAGCGCCCGCGACCACCGCCCGCGAACCGCCTGCGGAAGTCCTCCCACGCCTGGGTGACCATCTCGAGGGGATCATCGGGGCCACCGCCGGACCAAGAACCGTCATGCCGTTGCGCCATCGCACTCACCATTTGTCGCGTGTCGCTTCATGCTTTTCATCTCCATTCCTTCCTTCGTCTGATCCGATGAGCAGGTAAGATATCATGCGATGTGGCACAAGTCCCGCCCTCTGCAACACGGCGGCCGAACATGGGTGTGCGACAAATCTGTGGGTAACGTGCAGCCGACCGGGCAAATCCTCACCAGTCTGACAGTACCGTGTACTGTCAGGCCGAGGCCCATGGCCGAAAGGGACGCAATTTGTCATCTTCCAGGCGCGCGGCGCCACTTCTTCAGCTGCTTCTCCCCGCACGATTGCGGTCTCTGCGCAGCCCTGCGCTTCGTAGTAGACCAGCTTGTCAACGCCGTACTTGGCCGAAAAACCCTCCACGACCTTGCTCTTATGCTGCCACACCCGCGTTGCCAGCTGTGAGTTCACCCCAATGTACAGCGTGCCGTTCCGTTTGCTGGCCAGGGTGTAAACGCAGAACTGCTTGTCCATAGCGCCAAACGCCAAACTGGATTCCCGCTTTCGCGGGAATGACGGCCTTTCGCGGGAATGACGGCCATAACACCGAACCACGTTACCCACAAATTTGTCGCGCACCCGCCGAACATCGTGAGCAGCTTGACCGCGGTGGCCGTGTCCGCCTGAGCGTCGGGAGCGACGATAGCCAGCACCTGCGTGCCTGCCAGCCCGAGGAGCAGCAGCAGAGAGTAAATCAGAACCTTGCGCATGCCGGTCGCGCTCCTGATCTATGATCATTCGCCGCGTGCAAAAGGCCTCCGGTGAACGACGGCAGACGAGCCCGCGTCCGTGACCATTGCGGAGATCTCTGGTAAGAGGCGAAGCGGCACAAGCAAGGCAAACCTGGTGCTGAGGCTTGAGTAAGGAGGAGAAGCCATGCGCGGCAAATTCCAGACCGCGGATTCGGGCGGAGATGCTGGAGACAGCGTTCGCGCGGCTCCAAGAGTGTGAGTGTCATACTATGCCTGTCATCGACAAGGGGAAGCTGGTCGGGCTGGTCACGATGGACAACGTTGGAGAGTTCCTGATGATCCAGGCCGCCCTTGGGGGAGCGCCAGCTCGATCGGTTCGTCATGAAGCCCACGCGTGACGGCGGCGAACCCGCGCAAGACGATCGCACGGGCCGCAGGCGCAAAACTCCTGTCGCGAGGCAAACCCCCGGATCATCCCTCCGCGCCATGCTGTTCCCGCAGTTGTTCGATCCCGTTTCCTCCACTTACACCTACCTGCTCGCCGACGAGGCGACGCGGCGAGGCCTCCTCATCGGCACGGTCTTCGAGCAGTTCGAACGCGACCGCGCGCTGCTGCACGAGCTCGGGCTCACCCTCAGCCACACGATCGAGACCCACGTGCACGCCGACCACTTCGCGCCGCGCTCGGCAACCGCGGCGGGTTGCCACGCCGCGTGGGCACGGTAGCGACATGGATCTGCCGTATTACCCAGTGAACGACTTCGAGCCGCTGATGAAGGGGATGGTCATCGGCGGGATGGGCATCGTCCACGTGTTTCTGGCGCAGTTTGCCATCGGGGGTGGCTTGCTGATGTGCTACTTCCAGTGGCTGGCGCACACCCGCCGCGTGCCGCACGCTCGGAAGTTTCTCGAAGGGTACTTCCAGTTTCTCGTGCTCGTCAGCTTCGTGGTCGGCGCGCTCACCGGCGTCGGCGTGTGGTTCACGAGCATCCAGGTGAGTCCGCGTACCATCGGATTGATGGTCGATGAGTTCCACTGGGTGTGGGCGACCGAGTGGACGTTTTTCTGTCTCGAGGTGGTCGCGGGCTACGCCTTCTATCGCTACGCGCCGGTGCTGACCGATCGCAGTCGCATGACCCTGCTGCTGCTGTACTCGGCCGCCGCCTGGTTCAGCCTGTTCTGGATCAATGGCATCCTCTCGTGGCAGCTCACGCCCGGCCGCTGGACGGCGACGCAGCAGGTGTGGAGCGGCTTTTTCAATCCCAGCTTCTGGCCTTCGCTGATCTTCCGCACTATCGTCGCGATGACGATCGCCGCCCTGGTGGCCTGCGCGGTCATCAACGCGATGCCCGATCTCGATCGCCACGCCCGCACGATGCTCATCAATCGCGCCGCCAACTTCCTCGCGCCCATGGCGCTGATGCCGGCGCTCGGGGCCTGGTACCTGCTGGTCATCCCGCGCGACAGCCGCGTGTGGGTGCTGGGCGGCAGCGCCGCCATGACGATGTTCCTCATGCTGGCGGTGGGCACCTCGCTACTCATCGGCCTGTACGCGGCCGTCGGGCTGATTCGCCAGAAGCTTTACATCAATGGGGCGACCGCAACGCTGCTGGTCGCGCTGGCATTTGGTGCCACCGCTGGCGGCGAGTTCGTGCGCGAAGGCGTCCGCAAACCGTACACGGTTCGCGATATCCTGTACTCCAATGCGATGACGCAGCCAGACGTCGAGCGGCTGCGCCGCGTCGGCTCGGTCACCCATGATCCGTACCCGCTGCGCGATGCGGCGAGCTACCCGAACGATCAGATCCGGCTGGGCGCCAAGGTCTATCGCTTCCAGTGCAGCGTCTGCCACACGCTCGCAGGCGCCAACGGAATCATCCACCTCGCCGGGTCGTGGACCGTGGAGCAGAAGCGGATGAACATTGCCAAGCTGCAGCGGACCAAAGCCTTCATGCCGCCCTTCGCCGGCACGGCGGCTGAGCTGGAGGCCTTGGTGCAGATGCTCTCGTGGGTCAAGAGGGGCCGCCCGGCCACTTGGCCGCTGGCGGACGATCCGGACACGCTCGCGCAGATCGACCGCTGGCTGGCCGAGGCGGGGACGGCGCCAGGGATTGCGCGCCGCGCATACCGCGCGGCCGGGGTGCGCTGATGGATGCGCCCTTTCCATTCGGATTCCCGGGCGCTACCGCCTTCTACCTGACCTTCTACGTGCTCACCCTGGTGATCCACGTGCTGTTCATGAACTACGTCCTGGCTGGGACGGCGTACCTTGCGGTGGTGACCTTGTTCACCGGCGGCGCGGCGGCCGCCCGCGAGCGCAGCACGACGGCGCTGGTGTTGCGGGACTGGATGCCGTTTGCATTGAGCGCCGCGATCACGGCGGGCGTGGCGCCGCTGCTGTTCGTGCAAATCCTCTATCAACGGCAATTCTACTCGGCCAACCTGCTCCTGTTTCATCGCTGGATGGCGATGCTCCCCGTGCTCATCGTTGGCTTCTATCTCCTCTACCTGCTGAAGAGCCGGCGCATTGGCGAGTGGGCGGCAGCCGCGCGTGCGGCCCTCGGCGGCGGGGCGTGGCTGTGCTTCGTGTTCGCGGGCTACTCGTGGACCGAAAACCACCTGCTCAGTACGCACGAGAGAGTGTGGGCGGGCTTCTACGCGTCCGGGGCACAGATCTACCGCAGCCCTGAGCTGCTGCCGCGCTTGGCGGTGTGGTTCGTCGGAGCGATCCCGACGCTGGCGGTTCTCGTGGCGTGGCAATTGTGGTTGAGGCAACGCGCCGGGCGGAGGCTGCCCCACGCTGAGCTGTCGCGCTTGGCGTTGCTGGCCGTCGGCGGTCTGGTCCTCAGCGCGGCGTGCGGCGGGCTCTACTATCTAACGATGGAGGAGGCCGCGCGCCGGCAGCTCACCGGAGCCCTGGCAAGTCCGTATCTGGTTGCTGCGGTGTTCGGCTTGGTCCTGCAAGTGGTCGCCTGGGTGGCACAGTGGCGCCGCCCGTGGGTGAGCGTGGTGTGGCTGGGCGTGGCATCGATCGGCGTGCTGATCACCGTGGTCGGCGTCACCGTGGTGCGCGAAGCGATCCGACTATCTGCGGTCGATATCGGGGCGCTCTACGAGCAGCACGCGCGCGCCGCGGCGGTGGGTGGGCTGCCCGTATTCCTCGTCTGCTTCGTGATCAACGCCGCCCTGATCGCCTGGTGCATCGCGCTGGCCCAAGGCCGGCGGCGGACAAGTGCGGCTCGCTGAGTTGACATGTCCTCTCATGCCCGGCGCCTTCGGGACGCCGGTTTGCTGAGGTTGCGGAGGTAGCCCAACTTCCGCATTGTTGAATCAAATGGCGGGATTTCTTGCACGCGTGATCGGCCCGGTCCGGCCCGCCTATCTGCCGGTGCTGATCACCTACTTCGCGTACGGTGCCAGCTCGATCACGAGCGTTGGGCTTCTTTATCTTCAAAAGGACACGCTCGGCATCACCCCCGCCGAGGCGGCACACATCGGCTTCTGGATCGGCCTGCCGTGGAGCATGAAAATGGTGGTCGGGGTCTCCTCGGATCGCTATCCCATCTTCGGCAATCGCCGCGTACCGTATCTGTTGCTCGGTAGTTTCCTCTCCTTCGGTGGCTATGCCGCGCTGGCGACGGTGGTGAGCACGAAGGCGGCGTATCTCGCGGCGACGGTGATCATCGCCGTGGGATTCATGGTCCAGGACGTGGTGGCCGATGCGCTGAGCGTCGAGACTGCCGAGTCCGACGAAGATGTCGCACAGATTCAGACACTCGGCCGCATGGCGCTCCTCACCGGTACGATCAGTGTCGGGTATCTGAGCGGTGTTCTGACGCAATGGATCGGACCGCGTGGAGTTTGTGCGGTAGGGGCGGCGCTTCCCGTGCTGGTTGCGGTGGCGGCGTTGTTCGTGCGCACCAAGCGCGCGGCGGAGCGGCCCCCGACCGACGGACCGCTCGCCGGTCACAACGCCTCGATCATCATGCTGGTGGGATTTGCCTACGCGGCGGTGAGCGTGGCGCTCGAAGCGCTCGCCGTGCCGTATGGGCAGGAGATCATCTTGATCGTCTCGGCCGTACTGATCGGTTTGCTCCTCTGGCAGGTCGGCGTTACGCGCGCCGTCGTGCTTGCGGCCCTGGTGATCTTCCTCTTTCGCGCCACGCCCGGCACCGGACAGGGCTACAGCTACTGGGCCATCGACCAGCTGGGATTCGACGAGCGCTTTCTCGGCATCCTCGCCCAGGTCGGCTCCGTCCTGAGCCTCGTCGGGCTGGCGGTCTTTCGCAAACCCATCACGCATCGTCCGGTGAGCGTCACGCTCCTCTGGGTCATCGTCGCCGCCACGATTCTCTACCTGCCGAATATCGGTCTTTTCTATGGCCTGCACACGTGGCTGGGCGTGTCGGCGCGCACGCTGGCGCTCATCGACACGACGATCTCCGCGCCGCTCGGCCAGCTGACGATGGTCCCCATGCTCATCCTGATCGCGCGTACGGCGCCACGCGGCGCCGAGGCAACGATGTTTGCCATCATGGCGTCCTTGATGAACCTGGCGCTGTCGGCAAGCGAGTTGTGCACCCGTTACCTCAACACCATGTACGCGGTGACGCAGTCGGATTACTCCAACCTCGGCCGGCTCATGATCACCGTGCTGGTGATCGGCCTCGTGCCGCTCTTGGCGCTCCCTGTACTGCGGCGCGCCGAGGTGAATCTGCACCGCGAGGCGCCGAGAGGTTGAAGCCGTCAGGCTGTGCGCGCGGCACCCTGAGCCGTGCTGTCCCGGCGTATCGCTTCGAGTGGCATCACTTCCTCCCTATTCTGTTCTTGTTGCACCGGACGGGCCGTGCAGCCAGGACGAGAGCGTCAGACATCGTATTCATCTCTTGTCTTGTATGCTTTCATGCTCTTCGCCTCCGTTCCGTCCATCGCGAAGCAGATGAAGTGAGGAACCTCCGACGCCGGAGCTGGCGAGCTAGAGCGCGGTGCTGCGCAGCGCCGCGATGCGCTCTGCGAGCGGCGGGTGCGACATGAACAGGCGCACCATCCCGCGCCCGACGCCGCCCGCGATGCCGAAGGCCGCCATCTGGTCGGGCAGGGGCTCGGGCTGGGCCTTCTTCAGCCGCTCGAGCGCGGCGATCATGTTGTCGCGCCCCGCCAGGCGGGCGCCGCCGGCGTCGGCACGAAACTCGCGGCGCCGGCTGAACCACATGACGATGACGCTCGCCAGGATGCCCAGCACGACCTGGGCGATGATGGTGGTGAGCCAGAACGCCGGCCCGTGCCCGCGCTCGGTCTTGAAGACGATGCGGTCGACGGCGTGCCCGACCACGCGCGACAGCACGATGACGAAGGTGTTGATCACTCCCTGGATCAGCGCGAGGGTGATCATGTCGCCGTTGGCCACGTGGCTCACCTCGTGCCCGAGCACGGCATCCACCTCCTCGCGCCGCATGCCGGTAACGAGTCCGCTACTCACGGCGATCAGCGCCTTGTTGCGGTTCATCCCCGTGGCGAAGGCGTTGGGGTCGGGCGAGTCGTAGACGGCGACCTCCGGCATGGCGATGCCGGCGCGCGTCGCGTGCTGCCGCACCGTCTCCACCAGCCACGCTTCGGCCGCGTTGCTCGGCGCGACGATCACCTCGGCCCCGGTCAGCCGCTTCGCCGTCCACTTGGACAGGGCCAGCGAGATGAACGCGCCGCCCATGCCGAAGACGGCGGCGAAGGCCAAGAGGCCCCCCATGTCGAGCCCGATGCCCTCCGCGTCCAGAATGCGCTCGATGCCGAGCAGGCGCAGCGTGACGCTGAGCACCAGCAAAATGGCGATGTTGGTGGCAAGAAACAGAACGATGCGCTTCATTTTGATCTCCTCCTCAATGTGAGCGGCTCGGCTCCGGTATCTGGAGCAATCGTGACCGCAAACCGGTCACGATTGGGTATGCTCAGCCGCTCCCGTGAACGCCGCGGCGATTTCCGCCAGCAGGGCCTCTTCCTTGATCGAGACCTTCGAGCCCCAGGGTCCTGTCATAGTCGCGTGCGCGCGGTAGGATCAGCGTAAGCAGACGGAGCTGTTGGCGCGGAGCGCATGCAGCAAGTGCGCAGGAGCGGCAATAAATTCGCCGCGACAGTGGTGCTGTCGCCCGTTGGGGCGCAA
>JACQVA010000002.1 GCA_016210005.1 Deltaproteobacteria bacterium
CCGGGGTATTACTTGGGGCTGCATGCGGTGACCAACGCGCAGTACGAGCGGTTCGTGCGGGCGACCAAGCGGGCGGCGCCGCAACATTGGCAGGGCGGGAGCGTGCCCGTGGACAAAGCGGATCACCCGGTGGTGTACGTGAGTTGGGAGGACGCGCAGGCATACTGTGAGTGGGCGGGGCTACGGTTGCCGACGGAATTGGAGTGGGAGAAAGGGGCGCGCGGAACGGACGGGCGGGAGTACCCATGGGGGGAGCAGTGGGACGAGACGAAGTGCCGCAATGACAAGAACAAGGGGAGCGGCGAGACGGCAGGGGTATGGGAATATGCAGCGGGGTGCAGCGTATGGGGGCTGTATCAGATGGCGGGGAACGTGTGGGAGTGGTGCGCGGACTGGTACGACGACAAGGCATACACCCGCTACAAGGGGGGCGATCTGCGGCCTCCTGAGACCGGCGCGTCCCGTGTCGTGCGGGGTGGCTCGTGGGGCGGCGTCGATCCGGTCCTCTTCCGGTGCGCGTACCGCGACCTCGACCGCCCCGACTACCGCCGCGGCGACCTCAGCGGCTTCCGTGTGGCCAGGACTCTTCTTACGCCATGAACCTTAACGCCTTTACCCCTTGTCTTTTCCCCGCGAGCGTAGCGAGCGGGTCGCGATTTTCTCGGAGTGCGGCTCCCTGCCTGGATGCCCGCTTTCGCGGGCATGACGATGGCCTTGGTGCGTGAGAAGACCCAGCATGTCGTCCTCAGGCGGACCGTATAAGATCGGGCAGCAGTTCGGACCGTACGTGCTGGAGTCGTACCTCGGTTCTGGCGCTTTCAAGAGCGTCTACCAGGCACGCCGCGGCGCTGGCTCGGACACCGAAGCGGTGGTGGCGGTGGGCTTTCCGCATCAGCAGGACCGCGACGGCATCGCCGAGTTGGAAAAGGAGTTTGCCGTCACCAGCCGTCTTGACCATCCGAACATCGTGCGGGTGCACGTTGTCGAGCGGCACGAGGGGGTAACGTTTCTGGTGATGGAATTCGTCGAGGGCGAGAGCCTGCGGGCACGCCTGAAGCGGGAGAAGGCGCTAGAGCCGGCTGCGGCGCTGCGCGTGGTGGGGCTGGTGTGCGAGGCGCTCGCCTACGCCCACGCGGCCCACGTTTTGCACCGCGACGTCAAACCGGAGAACGTCTTCCTCACTACCGCCAACGTGCCCAAGCTCATCGACTTCGGCGTGGCGCGGCTGCTGGCCCGCACCAGTCAGAAGGCCAGCACCGGCATCGGCACCGTCGAGTACATGGCGCCCGAGCAGATGCAGGGCGCGGCCGGCACCAACGCGGACTTGTGGGCCCTCGGCGTCACGTTCTACGAACTGCTCACCGGCGCGCGCCCGTTCACCGGCGAAGTCGGCGAGGTCATCCAGAAGATCCTCAGCGGGCGCTACGACGAACGCCCGCTGCACGAGAAGGGCGTGGACACGCGCCTCGTTCGGGTACTGCGCAAGCTGCTCAATCGCGATGCCGAGGCGCGCTATCAAACCGCTGACGAACTAGCGCGTGACCTCGAATCGGTGGCGCGCCGCACCCGGCTGGTCGACGACGACGAGAGCCGGTTGGAAGTGCTCATCCGCGCCAGTTTCCCGATCGTCTGCGTGATCTCCTTCGAAGAAGAGCGAATCATCGCCGCGGTGCGCGAGATCGCCCAGCGCCTCGGGGAAGAGCGCAAACAGCCCCGCCGCCTCTACGTGTGGAGCGCCTCGCGCGGTTTGCGCGACGACCAGGACCAACTCACCGACGCGCACACGCTCGACGATCCCACGGCGGCGCTGGTACACGCCATCGAGAACCGCGAGGACGCGGTCTACCTGTTCCTCGACATGCACCGGCACTACTCGCCGGTGACCACGCGGCTGATCCGCGACACCGCGCGCGCCATGCGCATGACCCGCAAGTCGTTGCTGTTTCTGTCGCCCTCGTACCAGGTGCCGGCCGAGCTGGAGAAGGCGGTCACGCTTTCGTTCTTCCAACTGCCCGATCCGCGGCAGTTGCGCCAGGTGCTCGACGGCGTGGCGGAGGAGATCCGGCTGGCCGGTCTGCGCGTCGAGCTGTCGGAAGCGGACCATGCCGTGCTTGTACGTGCCGCCAGCGGGCTGACCGGCAGCGAAGCGCAGCTCGCGTTCCGCAGTGCCGCGGCGCGCGACGGCGGCTTGCTCCCTTCGGCCGTGCGCGCCGTGGTGGAGTCGAAGACGCAGATCATTCGCAAGTCGGGCATCCTGGAGTACTACCACCAGGTGGAGTCTTTTGACGACGTCGGCGGGCTCGGCAACCTGCTGGCATGGTTCCGGACGCGGGCGCCGGTGTTCGCCAACACCGCGCGCTACGCCGGCCTGCCCGTTCCCAAGGGCGTGCTGCTGGTCGGTGTGCCAGGCTGCGGCAAGAGTCTGTCGGCGCGCGCCTTGGCGGGAGCGTGGGGCGTGCCGCTGTTGCGGCTCGACGTCGGGCGCATTTTCGGCTCGCTGGTCGGGTCTTCCGAGGCCAACCTGCGCATGGCCATCCAGACCGCGGAGGCGGTGAGCCCGTGCATCCTGTGGATCGACGAAGTCGAGAAGGGCTTCTCGGGCGTACGTGGTGAGGGTGGCGGCGGCGTGGCGGCGCGCGTCTTCGGTTCGTTCCTCGGCTGGCTGCAAGACAAGCGCAGCCCGGTCTTCGTCGTCGCCACGGCCAACGACTTGAGCGGCATTCCGCCGGAGTTTCTGCGCCAAGGTCGGTTTGATGACATCTTCTTTGTCGGCTTGCCTGCCAAAGTCGAGCGCGAAGCGATCTTCCGGGTTCATCTCAGCAAGCGGCGGCGCGACGCGTCGCACTTCGAGTTGGCCGAGTTGGTGCGCACCACCGAGGGCTTCTCCGGCGCGGAGATCGAGCAGACGGTGGTCGGCGGCCTGTTCCGCGCCTTCGACGATGGGCGAGAAATCGAGACACGCGACATGGTGGCCGCGGCGGTGGAGACGTACCCGTTATCGCGATCGCGCGCGCGGGAGATTGCCGCGCTGACCGCGTGGGCACACGGCAACGCCAAGCCGGCGAATTGAGCGGTCTGACATTCAAATGAACGCCGATCGGAATGCGCGATGAAGGTTCGGCTGCACGCGATCGAGTACGGTAGCCGGGCAAACGGTCCGGGCCTACGCGCCGCGCTGTGGTTTCAAGGCTGTACGCTCGCGTGCCCCGGTTGTTTCAACCCCGCCACCCATGATGCGCAGGATGGAGGCTGGTCGGATACCGGCACCCTTGCCGCGGAGATCAGTGCGCGGCGAACGTCCATCGAGGGCGTCAGCATCTCCGGCGGCGAGCCCTTCCAGCAACCGCAGGCGCTGCGGGACCTGCTCGAACGGCTGGCGGAATCGGGGCTCAGTCGCCTGGTGTTCAGCGGCTATACGTTGCACGAGATACAAGTCTCGCCGTGGGGGCCGGCGATTCTCTCCTGCATCGACGTGCTGATCGCCGGGCGCTATGTGGCCATGCGTGGTTTGGGCGAGGGATTGCGGGGCTCGGCCAACCAACGAGTCCATCTACTGACCAGTCGCTACACGCACGGCGATCTCGCTGCCGTACCGCGCCGCGAAGTCATTCTGCATCCCGACGGCAGCGTGTCGATTACCGGCATTCGGCCCGCGATCGTTGCACCAGAGGCTGCGGCTGATCCGGGAGCCCCTTCAACCCGACTGAATCTAAGCAGAATGAAGGGCGGCAACACCCGGCGGCAAGCACTAGCTGGAACAATACGGTGGACTAGTGATAGCGGGGAAGGTAGCTGAGAGGGCGGGCTTTCCCCGGTCTTTGGTTTATCGTTTTGGGTTGGCAGGGCGCACACCAGTTTCAAAGGAGCATTTCATGGCCATGATTGATCTCGATGTTGATCTGTCTGACGAGGAACGCCGGGTACGCGACACCGTCCACAAATTCGCCGCCGAGGTTATGCGACCCGCCGGCGTCGCGCTCGACCGCCTGGCCGATCCGGCGGAGGTGATCGCGCCGCAGTCGCCGCTGTGGGAGGCGTTCAAGAAGTACCGCGCGCTCGGTCTCGAAGCGTATACGGATCCGAGCAGCGACTTGCCGCCGCTGCAGCGCGCGCGGCTGCGCTACATCATCGCCGAGGAATTGGGCTGGGGCGACTCCGGCCTGGCGATCAGCTTCGGCGTCGCCGGTTTTCCGCGCATGCTGGCGCAACTCTCCGGCAAGCCCGAGCTGATCGAGCGCTTCGGAGACCCAAACAGCGTCGGTTGCTGGGGTGGCACCGAGCCGCATCACGGCAGCGACCTGATCATCTTCTCCGATAAGCTCGGCACCCCGGCCTACGGCAAGCCGGATTGTGTCGCGCGCAAGGAGGGGGACTTCTTCGTCATCAACGGGCAGAAGTCGGCGTGGGTGTCGAATGGCACCATTGCCAGCGCCAGCGCGCTCTTCTGCGCCGTCGACCTGGGTGCCGGCGTGATCGGCAACGCCGGCTTCGTGGTGCCGCTCGATGTGCCGGGCGTCTCGCGCGGCAAGCCGCTCAACAAGATCGGCCAGCGGGCGCTGAATCAGGGAGAGATCTTCTTCGACAACCTGCGCATTCCCACCGACTACATGGTGCTCGGTCCCGAGATGTTTGCCTTCGCCACCGATTCGGTCCTGTCGCTGGCCAACAGCGGCATGGGGGTGACCTTTGTCGGCGTGGCCCAGGCCGCGCTCGATCTGGCGCTGGACTACGCCAAGCAGCGGGTGCAGGGCGGGGTGCCGATTATCCAGCACCAGAGCGTCAAAGCGCGCCTGTTTGAGATGTTCCGCAAGGTCGAAGCGGCGCGCTCGCTGGCGCGGCGGGTGATGGTCTACAACGCCACCAACACACCGCCGGCGTTGCAATACGCCGTCGCGTCCAAGGTGACGGCGACCAGCACGGCCTTCGAGGTTGCCAGCGCGGCGTTGCAGATCTTCGGCGGCAACGGCTTGAGCCGCGAGTATCCGATCGAGAAGCTGCTGCGCGACGCCCGCGCCTCGATGATCGAGGACGGTTGCAACGAAGTCCTCGGCCTGGTGGCGGCCGAGCGGTTGTAGGGCAGCGCTCGGCCCGGGGTTCACCGTTGCGAGCGCGGGCGGCTCGCCCGCCTCGGTACCCCTACTGCTACTGCCAGCTCGTCTGCACGTCGCCCTTGCGCAGGCGGCCGGCGATGACGATTTGCTGCACTTCGCTGGAGCCGTCGTAGACGCGCACCACCCGGGCATCGCGCCAGATGCGCTCGATCATGTACTCGGCGCGCACGTAGCCGTTGCCGCCGAAGATCTGCACCGCATCGTCCACCGTTTGCCACAGCCCCTCGGCCGCCAGGAGCTTGGCGGTGGAGGACTCCCTGATTGCCGGTTGCCCGTGGTCGAGCAGCCAGGCGCTGCGGTAAACCACCAGCCGCGCCGCCTCGGTACGCGCGCTCATCTGCGCCAGGCGGAAGCCGATGCTCTGATGCTCGGCCAGCGGCTTGCCGAAGGTCTTCCGCTGCTCCGCATACTCCAGCGCCAGCTCCATAGCTTTTTGTGCCGCACCAACACAACGTGCGCTCAAAGTAGTGCGGCCCTCGGCGAGGCTGCGCTTGGCATACTCGAACCCTTCGCCCTCCTTGCCGACGAGGGCCTGCGCCGGGATGCGGGCATCGTCGAAAATGATCTCCGAGATGCGCGAGCCCTGGTGGCCGAGCGTGTCGAACACCTGCCCGATCTGCACCCCGGGGCTGTCGGCATCGACGATGAAAGCCGTGATGCCCTGGTCGGTGCGGGCGAAGACGAAGAAGTGGTGCGCCCGCGGCGCGTTGGTAATGAAGGTCTTGCGGCCGTTGAGAAGCCAGCCGTCGCCCTTGCGCTGGGCACGGGTTTGCAGGTTGCCGGCGTCGGAGCCGGCCTCGGGCTCCGTGAGCGCGAAGGCCCCGAGCCATTCGCCGCTGGCCATTTTGGGAAGGTAATGCCGCTTCTGCGCCTCGCTGGCGAAGCGGATGATACCGACGCAGCCGATGCCGGTGTGGACGCTGATGTAGCTCGCCAGCCCCCACGGCCCGCGCCCGAGCATTTCGTGCACCAACGTCTTCTGCACCACGTTGAGGCCGAGGCCGCCATACTCCTGCGGAATGCTGAGCCCATACAAGCCCAGTTGCCGCGCGCCTTCGATCAGATGCGGCGGTAACTCGTCGGTCTTGTCGATCTCCTTCCAGCAGGTGTTCGCCTGCTCCTCGACGAAGTCACGTACCGACTGTTGCAGTGCCAGATCGTCTTGCGACAAGGTGAAGTCCATGGCAGCCCTCCGCGCCGAGACCTCTACACAAATCCGCGCTGGGCGCCAATCGGATGGCCGCTGGGCCATCAGACGGGTGTGCGACAAATCTGTGGATAACGTGCAGCCGACCGGGCAAATCCTCACCAGCCTGACAGTACTGTGTACTGTCAGGCCGAGGCCCATGGCCGAAAGGGACGCAATTTGTCAGCTGTGAGGTCACCCCAATGTACAGCGTGCCGTTCCGTTTGCTGGCCAGGATGTAAACGCAGAACTGCTTGTCCATAGCGCC
>JACQVA010000003.1 GCA_016210005.1 Deltaproteobacteria bacterium
CTACGAAGCGCACGGCTGCGCAGAGACCGCAATCGTGCGGGAGAAGCAGCTGAAGAAGTGGCGCCGCGCCTGGAAGATGACAAATTGCGTCCCTTTCGGCCATGGGCCTCGGCCTGACAGCACACAGTACTGTCAGACTGGTGAGGATTTGCCCGGTCGGCTGCACGTTACCCACAGATTTGTCGCACACCCGAGCGCAAGGAAGGGCTTGCTTTGTGCGCTGTCCGGCCGCAGAATCGGCTCGGACATCGACAGCGGGCGAAGTGGCCGGAGATCGCGTCCCTGATGGGAGCCGGTGATCGTCAGGGGCGACCCTCCAAAAATGAGGAAGGGAAGAGCAAGGCTATGACCAAGCTACACGAGATTATGCGCGAAGGGTTCCTGTTCGTGGTGCAACGCAGTGCCCCGGTGGCCCAGGCGGTGCGGGTGATGACCGACAACAACGTCGGCATCGTTGCCGTACTCGACGGCGACCGGCTGGCCGGGGTGTGCTCGGAACGCGACGTGGTGCGCCGCGTGCTTGCCAAAGGGCTCGATCCCGCAGCTACTAAGGTGGGCGAGGTGATGACCCGCGAGTTGGTGGTCTGCGATGTCGGCGAGGACTACCGCAGCGCCATGCGCAAGATGGATCAAGCCAACATCCGGCATCTACCGGTGATTCGCGACGGGCGGATCGTCTCGATGCTGTCGATCCGCGACCTCATGCGCGTCGATCTCGAGCGCCTTGGGGAAGAGATCAAGTTCCTGCACGAGTACCTCTACACCGTGCCGCCCGGGCTCGGCGAAGCCACGCCGCTGAAGTGAAGCGGGGCGCCGGCGTCATGCAGCGCGGCGGCTACCTCCGCCGGCCGAATCTCTCGCAGGCAGCGGTAGTGGCCGAAGCGACAAGTTCGCTGCAAGCACGGACTACACTCGATCTGGTGGTAGATGGCTTTGGCCTTGGGCCCGAGCGGGCCGGTGCGCTCGTAGTTGGTCGAGCCGAAGAGGCCGACGGTGGGAATTCCGAGCGCGCCGGCGACGTGCATGGAGCCGGAGTCGTTGCCGGCAAAGCCATCGCAGAGTGACAGCAGGGCCATCGCCTCGCCGACGTTGGTGGTGCCGGCAGCCACCAGAGCGCCGTGCCGGGACGCCGCCGCCACCGCCTCACACTTGGCACGCTCGGCCGGGCTGCCCACCAGCACGCATTCGGCTTGGCCGCGCTCGGCCAGCAAATCGATCAACTCGGCAAAACACTCGCTGGGCCATTCCTTCGCCGGCCCGTACGCCGCCGCCACCGCCAGCGCGATGAGAGCAGCGCGCGGGCGCCGCCGCTGTTCGCCCAACCACGCCGCCATCTTGGCGCGATTATGCTCGCCGACATCGGGGGCGTAGTCGGTGGCGGAGCCGGCGATACCGAGCGCAGCGCGGATCATATGCAGGTACAGATGGACCTGATGCGTCTCCAGCAGTGCCGGCGTCAGCCGTACCTTGTCGGTAAGCAGCCAGCCACGGGCGTCGCTGGCGAAACCGGCCCGCCGCGCTACCCCCCCCGCAGCCGGCCACAGCGCCGCGTCGAAGCTCTTGGGCAGGATCACCGCGAGACCGAAAGCGCGAGCGCGGATGCCGGCGATGATCCGGCGCCGGTCGCCGAGTCCGCGCAGCCCGGCCGCCAACGCGTAGGGAATCACCTCGTCGACCCAGCTGCTGCCGTCAAAGAAGCTGGCCAGCTCTCGTTTCACCAACACCGCCAAGTGTGCCTGCGGAAAAGCCCGGCGCACCGCCTTGAGGGCGGGCAAACTGATGACCAGGTCGCCCAGCCAGTTGACGGCTTTGACCAGAACCCTGGCCGGCTCTACGGGCGTCACGTTTGTAGCCCCTCGCGCATCGAGGCACGACATCGAAGATGATACACAGCGCGGCGATGATGAAGCTCAGCCGCGCGTTGCGCAACCTGCGCTTCTTGCTCTTCGAGCACGTTCTCCTGCCGCCCGGCGTGATGGCCTTTCGCCTGCTGATGCGCAGCTGGCGAGCTGAGGGGCCCGACCCCGCGATCATCCGTCAGCTGGCCGGCCAACCGCGCATCATCGTGCTGACCTGCCACGGCATGTTGCTTCATCTGCCGCGGTTCTCGCGGATCGCAGCCGAGCACGGCCGGCGCTTCGTGGTCATGCTCAGCCCAAGCCGCGACGGCCGGTTGCTGGCGGCGGCGTTGCAGCGCCTGGGTGTCGGACACGTGCGCGGTACGACCAGAAGTCGCGGGGTGGCGGGTGCGCTCGAACTGATCGAGCGTGTCAAAGCCGGCGACGTGGTGGTGATCGCGGTCGATGGGCCGCGCGGGCCCAACTGCGTGGTGCAGCCGGGCGTGCTGCGGCTGGCTGCCGCCGCCGGCGCGCAAGTGGTGCTGGCGGTGACGAGTGCCGGCCGCGGCCTCACCTTCGGCTCGTGGGACCGTGCTCACTTGCCCGCGCCGTTCGCCCGCGTTCAGATTACCCTCCATCTGCTGCCTCCGCCGCTCATGGAGAAAGGCGCGGGCGCACTCGCCTTCGTGCAAGAGACGCTGGTGGCCGCCGGGCGCGCGCTGCGCAGCCCGGTATTTCCACCACCATGACGATAGCCGAAACCACGACCGTGTCCGTTCAACGCGCCTTCCACCGTCGGTGAACCCAGAACCACTGCTCAGGGTGGCGCAACACCAGCCGTTCAAGCGCGGCGTTGTAAGCGCGGGTGCTGTCGTAAATCGCTTGCTTTGGATCGCTGCACTGGACCGGCGGCAGTGCCTCCTCGAAGCGCAAGACGTGCCGCCCGTCCGCTTCGCGCCAACTCGCCACCGGCACCACCGGCGCACCGGTGCTCAGGGCAATGACGGCCAGGCTGCGAAACGTCCACGCCCGGTGGCCGAAGAAGTCCACCGCCACGCCGTCGCGCCCGCCCGCGTGCTGGTCCATCACGAAGGCGACGGCATCGCCGGCGCCGAGCCGGTCCAAGATCGCCTCCAGCGCGCCTTTCTTGGGTAGCACCCCGAGGCCGGCCTGACGAAAGCGGCGCGTCACCAGTGCGTCGAGCGCGCGCGGCCACAGCGGCCGGCGCAGAATATGAAACCGCCCGCGGTACTCGGGGAAGTTGGCTATGCCGCCGACCGTGGCGATCTCCCAGTTTCCGAAATGACCGGTGAGCAAGAGCACGCCCCGGCCCTGAGCTTGTGCCCGCAAACACGCTTCCTTGTTCTCGACCCGAACCCGCGCCGCGCGCTGGGCGGCGGAGAGACAGGCAAAGCCGACGAACTCGGCAACAAAGCGCACCAGGTGCGCGCAATGCGCCTGGGCCAGCTGGGTCAGCTCGCCCTCGGGCAGCTCCTGGCCAAAGACGCGCCGCAGGTTGTCGCGCATCACCCGGCGCCGAAACGGCAGCGCATGATAAGTGAGCTTTCCCAGCAGCGGCACCTCGGTGCGCATCGGTTCGGCCACCGCCACCGCCGCCGCGCTGGTCTTGTCGTGCGTCAGCGACAGCGCGATCGCCGCCAAGCGATGGCGCGCGAGCAGGGCCGCGGCCGTCGCGCTGTAAGCCAGCTCCGGCGCA
Organism: Deltaproteobacteria bacterium; assembly: GCA_016210005.1. Lineage (NCBI taxonomy): Bacteria > Pseudomonadati > Myxococcota > Myxococcia > Deltaproteobacteria bacterium. The sequence continues at coordinate 3,556 of JACQVA010000003.1, forward strand.
CCGTAACCGTTGCGCACCACGTGGAAGTCGCTCGGGCCGATCGTGCCCAACGCCGCCTCCCGTGGAAACAGTTTGAGACACGCCTCCTTGGCCGCAAAGCGCGCCGCCAGGGCGGCCGCACGTCCGGCCCCGTCGCCGCTGTCGCAAAGCTCTGCCGCGGAAAACAGCTTGGCGAGATCGTGCGCCGGCGTCTGCCGCAGTAATCGTTCGATGCGCGCGATCTCGACCGTATCGACGCCGCAGCGCGTGCGCCCGCTCTCCATAATCAGCGCGCCCCCGGCTGCGCCCGCACGAGCACGGCGGCGGCGGTGCCGGCGAATCCGCGACCAATGACCAGCGCGACGTCGCTGCGTGGGATTCCGGCGGTAGCGGATACCGGGAAATCGCCGAGAGCCGGGTCGCATCGGCGCAACGTGGCAATGCCGGGAACCACGCCGGCTTGCAGAGATTCGAGGGCCAACACGGTATCGATCATGCCGGAAGCCGCCAGTGTATGTCCAAAGGCCCACTTGTAGGCGGTCACCGGCGGCGCCGCCGCGCCGAACACACGCCGAATCGCAGCCGCCTCCGCGGCATCCGACTGCCGGCCGCCGTTGCCGTGGGCGACAATCATACCGACCGCGGCGGCCGCGATGCCGGCATCAGCCAGGGCGCAGTCGATGGCGCGCGCCGCGCCATCACCATCGTCGCGTACGGCCAGCGGGCCTTGCGCCTCGGTCGTGCATGCGCCGCCGAGAACCTCGCCCAGAATGCGCGCCCCGCGCGCCACCGCCTCAGCTTCGGCCTCGACCACCAGCGCCGTCGCGCCTTCGCCCAACAACGTGCCGCTGCGCTCGGCATCGAACGGGCGCACGGCGTCTGCCGTCAGCAACCCCAGACGGTGGTAGTACAAGATCCCTTCCGGCTCGATCGGGGCATCGTGCCCGACCACCACGGCGCGCTCGGCTTCGCCGGCCCGCAGAGCCGCTGCCGCCTCAGTGAGCGCCAGCAGCCCACTGACGCTGTGGGTGGTCAGACAGGCATTCGCCCCGGTGAAGCCATAGCGGATGCCGAGGTGGCACAGGACATTGTTGGGCAACACCCGCAGCAGCCACATCGGGTTGACGGTTGCCGTCAGCTCGCGGCCAAAGCGGCGCAGATCGCCGGCGGCAGCGCCGAGCAGGGGCAAGAAGTCATACTGGTTGTGATACGAAGCCCCGCCGCAACCCACGTAGATGCCGGTGCGATCGTTGAACGCTTGCGCCGCCGCCGCTGCCAAGGCGTCGCGGTGTGGCAAGAGACCGGCCTCCGCGATCGCCCGGCCGGCGCTGTACAAGCCGAGCAGGTCGGTGCGCTGGACGAGCTTGTGGAGCTTGCGATCCGCAACCAGCGCCCGCGGGTCAAGATCTCTGATCTCACCGGCCAAAGGCCGCGGCCAGCCAGTGGTGTCCCACTGCTGAACCCGCCCGACGGAGGACCGGCCGGCGCACAACGACCGCCAGATCGCGTTCGGCTCCGTGCCGGCAGCACAGATCACGCCGCGCCCGGTGATCACAACGCGCGTGCGGTCAGTCATCGCCAGCCGCCGCCCGCAGCACTACGCAGCTGTTCGAGCCGCCGAAGCCGAAGGCGTTGGAAATTGCCACCCGCGCCGGGCGCCTGGTCGTGCGGTGTGCGAAGTTGAGGTCGCACTCCGGGTCGGCCACGTTCAAGTTGGCATTGCCGGGTAGAACGCCGTGCTCGATGACGAGCGCGCAGACGGCGGCCTCGACCGCGCCGGCGGCGGCGATCAGGTGTCCCATCAGGCTCTTGGTCGAACTGACCGCTGGGCGTGCGGCATGCTCGCCCAACACCGCCCGGATGGCGGCGCACTCACTGCGATCGTTCATCGGCGTCGAGGTGCCGTGGGCGTTGATGTAGTCGACCTCGTGCGGTTGCACGCCGGCGTCTGCGAGCGCCTGCCGCATGGCTTGAATCGGCCCGTCGCCGGACGGGTGCGAGTCGGTGATGCGGTAGCTGCTGAGCGAATTACCGTCGCCGGCCAGCTCGGCATAAATGTGGGCGCCGCGTTGCTGCGCCGCCTGCCACTCTTCGAGCACCAAGAAGCCGGCGCCTTCGCCGAGCACGAAGCCGTTGCGGGTGGCGTCGAACGGGCGGCTGGCGCGCGCCGGCGTCGCGTTGTCGGGCGAGAGCGCGCTGAGCAGGCAGAAACCGGCCAGGCCGATCGGGTTGATCATCGAATCGAAGCCGCCGGCCAGGACGCGGTCGGCCGTTCCCCGCCGAATCAGTTTCAGCCCCAGGCCCACGGCCTGGCCGCCCGAGGCGCACGCGGTATGCACCGCGGCGGCGTAGCCGCGGATGCCGAAGCGGCGGAGCAGGAGCCAAAGCCCGGCGGTGCTTTGAGCGCGGCAGAAGGCGATCGGATCCGCGGCGGCCTTGGCCATCAGGCTGGCGCCGTCGAGCTGGCCGTCATCATCGCAATGCCGGTGTACGGCGGCCAGCTCGGCGAACTCCACCGCCATCATGCCGCTGCCCACGACGCAGGCCCAGCGCGCCGCGGTGTGCTCGTTCGGAGCAATGCCGGCATCGCGCAGGGCTTCGCCGGCAGCCGCCAGGGCGAAGGCATGGTAACGGTTAGTGAACTTGAGGAGCCTGCGATCGCCGATTACGCCTTCGGCGTCGAAGCCCTTGACCTCGGCCGCGATCCGCACCGGAAAACCGCCGGCATCAAACTGGGTGATCGGGGCAACGCCGCTGCGTCCCGCCAGCAGCGCGCTCCAGGTTGCCGCGGCATCGTTGCCGAGCGGCGTAACCATGCCGAGCCCGGTCACCGCCACCCGGCGGCCGCGGTGTTTCACGCGACCTCCCGGGTCACGATGACGATCCGTGCAGTTGCCACCAGCTTGCCCTCAACCGTGGCGGAAAGGGCGCATCTGGCGGTGCCGCCGCCTTGTGACAGCGAGTCGATCCGAATCTCGATCACCTGGCCGGGCAGAATGAAGGTGCGCAGCTTGACGTTCTCGACCCGCTGCGGCCAGCCCTCGTTGGGCAAGGCCTGGCGTGCCAGAGCAATGCCGGCATCGACCAGCAGCGTCGCCGGAAACACCGCGCGACGGGGGAAGTGCTCGGCAAAGAACGGCGCCTGGGCCGGCACCTGCAACCAGGCGCGTAGCCGTTCTCCAGGCACCCGCTCGATCACCGTCAGCTGCGGCGCCTCAACCCCCCGAAAACGGCCGGCGGCCACCCCCGCGCCGCAGAGCAGCTCGAAATGCTCGCGGCCGGCCTCCGGGTCGGCAAACTCCGCCATCGCCATCATCGCCCCGACGCAGCCGCTGAGTTCGAGCACCGGCTGGCCGGCCACCCGCGCCCAGCCGCCATAGGCCATCGCCTCCACGCCCCAGCGGTCGATCTCGACGCCGAGTTCGAGCACCCGCCCCGGCTCGGCTGGTGCCACGAAGTGGGCCGCGCCGGCGAGCGCGGCCAGCGGGCGGCGGCGAAAGCCGGTGCGCGCCATCGCTACCCACGCCGCCAATTGCCCAACCGCTTCGGCAACTAGCCCGGGCGAGAACCGCGCCAGCGCCGCCGGGACCAGATAACTGCCGCGCGCCCGTCCGGGCGCGACCTCGGTGATCCGATCGACGAACGAAAAGGCGCCACCAAGTGCTTGCGACATGCCGGCCGTCACTCCGCTCAAGCTCAAGCGGTTGTCTCCGGCTCCAGCTCGTCCGGCGGCGGCGGGTTCTTCTGTGCCCGCACCACCGCGCGGCAGAAAGTTTCGACGGTAAACAGTCGCGGTACATCCCCGACCTTCACCCGTGTCGGGAAGCGCTCGGGCGGCACTTCGCTCATGTACTCGCGCAAGCGCCGTAGGCCGGCGGCGGTAAGGTAGCCTTTGTGCTCGAACTCCTCTTCGGAGAGCGCGCCGCGCGCCTCGCGGATAACGCGCCCGCGCGGGATGCGCACCTTGAAGCAGCGTTCGAGCCGAAAGACGATGTCGAGGAAGTCGATCGACTCGGCGTTGAGGCCATCTATCAACGCCACCTCCAGCCCCACCTGCGCGGTGTCGCAGCCCAAGGCATCGGCGATGATCTCGGCCACTTGCGGATACACCGCCGCGACCTCGTCCGCGGTAACTTCGGTTGCCATCAATTCCCTCACTCCATCTTGAAGCCGCCGTCGACGTGCAGCACCTGGCCGGTGATATAATCGGCATAGCGCGAGGCCAGGAAGGCGACCGCGTAGGCGACTTCTTGCGGCGTGCCGAATCGGCGCAACAGGATACGCTCAGTCACCGCGGCCCCGGCCCGCTCCCGCACTTCCTGTGACATGTCAGTTGTAATCACCCCGGGGGCGACGGCGTTGACCGTAATTCCGCGGGGCGCCAGTTCGACTGCCAGCGCCCGCGTAAACGCGTTGAGCGCCCCTTTGCTGGCAGCATAGTTGGTCTGGCCGCGGCCGCCTTTCTCGCCGGCAACCGAGCTGACGTTGATGATCTTGCCGCAGCGGCGGGCGATCATGTGCGGGACGACGGCACGGCTGACGTTGAAAACGCCGCCGACATTGGTATCGAGCACTTGCCTGAGGTCGTCATCGCTGAGGAAGCCGAGAATATTGTCGCGAATCACGCCGGCATTATTGACCAGCACGTCGATGCGGCCGGCACGCTCGGCCACTCTTTCTACCGCCGCGGCGCATGCCGCCGCCGCGCGCACATCGACCCGTTCGGCGGTGATCCGCCCGCCGGCGGCGCGGCCGGCGCTCAGCACCTCCTCGGCGGCAGCGGCGTCGGCGCGGAACCAGAAGGTCACCTCGGCCCCTTCCGCGGCGAACAGCTCGACCACCGCCCGTCCGATACCGCGGCTACCGCCGGTTACCAGCACGGTCTTGCCGGCCAGGCCCGAGTCCTGAAACATTACCGCCCTCATCCCGCAATCGAGAAGCCGCCATCGACCACCAGCGTGTGTCCGGTGATCATCTCGGCCTCCGGCAAGCACAGCAGGTAGACGGCGCCGGCTACCGCCTGCGGCGTCAGCATCGGCCCCAGCGGCGCACGTGCTGCGAAGTCGGCGAGCAGGCGCTCGCGCTCGGGGAACAAGCGCAGCGCGTCGGTGTCCACCGCCCCGGCGCTGACCGCGTTGACGCGAATGCGCCGGGGACCGAGTTCCTGCGCCAGGTTGCGCACCAGCGCTTCCAGCGCCGCCTTCGAGGCCCCGATGAAGGCATAGTGGGGGATCGCGTGCGTGGCCCCCAGGCTCGACATGGCGACGATGCACCCGCCCGCGGGCATCAACGGCACCGCCCGCTGCGCCAGCAGGGCGAGGGCCAAGGCGTTGATCTCCAGGCACCAACGCCAGTGTTTAAGCGACAGCTCGAGCGCCGGCTTGAGCACGCCGCTGGCGGCGTTGCTGACCAAGATATCGAGGCGGTCGAAGTGGCGGCCGAATTGGTCGAGGAGCTCGGCCACGCTCTCGGGACTACCGGCGTTGGCCTGCAGCGCGTAGGCCCGGCGCCCGCGGGCGCGGAGGTCACGGCACAAGGCCTCGGCTTCTTCGTGGCTGTTGAAGTAATTGGCGGCGATGTCGCAGCCGGCACTGGCCAGTTTGCAGGCGATCGCCCGGCCGATACCTCGCGCGGCGCCGGTGATCAGCGCCACCTTACCGGCGAGAGCCTTATCGTTGCAGCTTTGCTCCACGGGTCCTACACGCCGCGCCAAAGTTGCCGGAGGTAGGCCTCTCGTGTCAATCTGCGCCCGCGGTTCTGCTGAACCGGTGGGGTCTGAGTATGCGTCACTTCACGCTGGCGGAAATCGCCGATCGCCTTGGCGGCTGGGTTGCGGACGGAGAGCCGACGCTGCCCATCTTCGGGGTGAAGCCGCCCGAAGAAGCCGGCGCTGGCGATATCACCCTGGCCACCACCCGCGCCCATGTGGTGGCGCTCGAGCGCACGGGCGCGGCCGCAGCCCTGGCGCCCGCGGGCCTGGTGATACGCCGGCCGACCGTTCGCGTGCGCGAGCCGCGGCTGGCGTTCGCCCGGCTCTTGGAGCTGTTCTACTGTGCCGACACCCGCGCGGTCAGCGGTGTCGACCCGCGCGCGTTCGTGGCGCCGGGCGCGCGCCTCGGCCGCGAGGTCAACATCGCCGCCGGCGCCTACGTCGGCGACGGTGCCGAGATTGGCGACCGTGTTGACCTTTATCCCGCCGTGTACGTCGGCGACGGCGCCCGCGTCGGCGACGACTCGATACTGTTTGCCAACGTCGCCGTCTATCCCGGCACCGTGATCGGCAAGCGCGCCCGCATTCACAGCGGCGCCGTGCTCGGCAGCGACGGGTTTGGATACGCGCCGGGGCCGTCCGGCGAATACTACAAGGTGCCGCAGGTGGGTCGCGTCGAGCTCGGCGACGACGTCGAGATCGGCGCCAACACCACCGTTGACCGCGCCACCTTGACGGCGACGCGCATCGGTAGCGGCACCAAGATCGACAACTTGGTGCAGATCGGTCACAACGTCAGCGTCGGCAATCACGTCTGCATCATCGCCCAGTCGGGTGTCGCCGGCAGTGTGCGCATCGGCGACCGTGCGGTACTGGCGGCGGCGGCCGGGTTAATCGATCACATCACCATCGGTGAGGGAGCGCAGGTAGCAGCGCGGGCGGGTGTCACCAAGGACGTACCCGCCGGTACCTCGGTGGCCGGCACTCCGGCGATTGCGCTCTCCGACGCCCTGCGCGCCTATTCGCTGATCGGGCAGCTGCCGGAGTACCGCCGGCGGTTAAAAGAACTGGAAGAGCGCTGCGCCCGCTTGGAGGCCGAGCTGCAGGCGCGCCGTAAGCAGGACTGAAGCGCCAAGTGGCGCGAGCACTGAGGACTTGGTGGCATGAACGCGGCGACGAATAGGATGGCTTCGTCGAACCTAGCATCCCCACCCCGATCCTCCTTCGAAAACGGGGGCTGGAGCTCGGGAACGATCGACTCTGATCTTTGTGTCGCGATTGGGACCGGAAACACGCGAGCCCCTCACCCTAACCCTCTCCCCGCAAGACGATGCGGGGAGAGCGAATCATTTGGTTCAGGCCCAGCTGCAGCCCAGTGGCGGCGGCTGCTGATCGTGAAACTTTCCTCGATCGGCGATGTGGTGCACGCGCTGCCGGTAGCCACTGCGCTGCGGCGGCACCATCCGCAGGCGCGGATTTCGTGGGCCGTGGAAGAGTGGGTCGCGCCGCTGTTGCAGGGCCATCCGGCGATCGATCGCCTGATCGTCTTCCCGGCGATGCGCTGGGCTGGCGTCACCCCGGCGTGGGCTCGCGCGTTCGCCCGAGCGTTGCGCGCGCTGCGCGGCGAGTCGTACGACGTTAGCCTCGATTTGCAGGGACTCTTCAAGAGTGCCGCAGTGGCGGCGCTGTCAGGCGCCGCGGTGCGCCTGGGCGTGGACGGCCAGCGCGAGGGTGCCTGGCTGGTGTCCCGATCCGTGCCGGCCGCGCCGGGGCGCCGTCACGTGGTCGAGCAATACCTCGAATGCGCCGGAGCCCTGGGCGCGGCGGTAGCGCCGGTTACCTTTGACCTGCCGGTTCAGCCGGAAGCGGCGCAGTGGGTGGAACGGAAGCTGGCGGCACAGGCGATTGCGCCCGCCAGACCACTGCTGGTGATCAACCCCTCGTCCTCGGCGCGCTGGAAGACTTGGCCCGTGCAGCGCTGGGCGGGCGCCGCCGCCGCGCTGACTGCCGATGGCAGCGTGGTACTGGTCGGCGGCCGGCAGCAAACGCCACGCCATGCGGAGTTGGCGCGGATCGCCGGCAGCGAGATCCTCGACCTCACCGGGCAGACGACGCTGCCGCAGCTGGTCGCGCTGCTGGCTCGCTGCTCGGTTCACCTTGCTCCCGACACCGGCTCCGCCCACATTGCGGCCGCACTGGGCCGCCCGGTCGTCGGGCTCTACGGCCCCACCCCCGTCTGGCGGCAAGCACCATACGGGCAGGAGCCTTTGCTCGCCCACAGCGGCGGCTCGTGCGGCACGAGCTGCCCGCGCCTGTGCCTGCATGGGCGCCGCTGTCTGCAAGCGGTAACCCCGGATGAAATGGTTGCTCGGGTGCGTATACTGCTGGCGGCTGACAGCAACGATCGCTTGGGGGGGCGTTCCTAGCTTCCTAACAGGCCCCGGGAAAGGTGATGCGTAGCGGCCGAGCCATCCGACGGCATTCCTAGCATCCCACCACAGCCGAGAGACTCGGTGACGGTCCGGGCACCATCGTGCTGGCGGTCAGGGCGACCTCACCGCACCGTCTTGGCCGCGCTGCGCATGACGTACCACTTGTAGAGGCTCTGGAAGAGGATGCGCGTGTACCTCGGGCCCAGGTAAGGGATGCGGTGGTTGACAACGAAGAGACGGGTCAAGTCGCTCTCCACGCCCGACATCAGCTCGGCGATGATCCGCCCCGCGGTCTGCGCGAAGGCGACCCCTTCGCCGTTGTAAGCGACGCCGTAGAAGATGTTCTTGTGCTCCCCCGTCACGCCGACCGAGGGCGTGAAGTCCATCGTGAACCCCATGGTGCCGCCCCACGCGTGATCGATGCGCAGCCCCTCGAGCTGGGGGAAGGTGGTGAACAAGCTCTCCGTCAAGACTTCCAAGGCAGGCTTGTAGTTGCCCGAGCTGAGGGCGTCGTTGGCATAGTACGGCGCGTCGGAGCCGCCGATGACGATGCGCCCGTCCGCCGTCGGTCGCTGGTAGTCGAACAGCACGCGCATATCTGCGACGCCCTGCCGATGCTGCCAGCCGATCGACTCCCACTGTGCCGGTGATAATGGCTCGGTGGCGATCACGTAACTGCACAGTGGCAGCACGCGGTCGGCGAAGAAGCCGAGCTTCGGGGAGTAGCCGTTGAGACCGAGGACAAGAACGGGCGCACGGATCTCGCCCATTTCCGTCTCCACTCGGTGCAGCTTTCCGGGTTCCACGCGCAGGACGAGGGTGCGCTCGCGCACCTCCACGCCGCCATCCTCGACGACGCGCTTCATACCGCGCGCCAGCTTGGCGGGATTGACGATGCCGCCGTAGGGAAACTTGAGCCCGGCGACGTAGCGGGGCGAGCGCACCTCGGCCTCCAAATCCTTCCCCTGCACCAGCGTCGCATCGAGCCCCATTGCCTTGTAAGTCGCCTGATGCGCTTCGAGCTGCCGGGCCTGGTCGTCGTCGACTGCGGCTTCCAGCATCCCGTTCTCTTCGAAGTCGCACTGCACGCCGTGCTCGGTGGCCAAGCGCCTGATCTGCTCGATGCCGAACAGGGTCAAGTCGAACGCCTTGCGGCCGAGATCGGGGCCGGCTGATTCAGTGTACCTACGCAGCCCCGGCACGCCGGCGTCGCAGAAGCCGCCGTTGCGCCCGCTTGCGCCGTAGCCGCAGCACGCGCCTTCGAGCAGCACGATCTTCCTGTTCGGGAAGGTGCGGCTCAGATGGTAGGCGGAGGAGAGACCGGTGAAGCCGCCCCCAAGAATCACGATGTCGGCCTTGTGGCTGCCTTTCAGCGGCGCGTTGATGCTTTGTCGCTCGAGGTCGGCCGACGCGAACCAGAAGTTGTCCAGGAAGTACTCGTAGAGCTGCGGCGGGCGGGCCGGGTCGTGCCCGAAGCGGGCCAGCCCCTTGGACAACCCCCAGGCGCCTACCGCTCCCGTGGCTACGCCGCCCAGGAACGTACGCCGCGAGATCTTCCCTGTGCCTTGTGACTTTTCTGCGGCCGCGCTTTCCGAGTGTGTGCTCATCTTGAGCCTCTTTGGTGTTGCTATCCGACGCGACCGGAGCCATGCGCCACAGTGTCGAGCCCAGCCGGCACTGCTTCGAGAAACGCCTGCGCCAATCCGATCCGGGTGAACAGCAGGGGCACGATGTAGATGCTCGCGACACCCGCGGCGGTGTACCGCACGTATTGCAGCCCATAGCCCGCGAGCGAGGATTCGTCTGCGATTGCCGCGAATGCACCGCGCAACAGCTCCAGCGTCACAGTGACCAGCACGACCGATAGCGCAAAGCGCGTGATTTTGACCGGCCAGCGGCCGCTCCTCGGATCGAAATTCAGCCGCTTCAGTTCCAGCGGCCTGCCGATCAGGATGCCGGTGAGAAAACCCGCGTAACCGAGAAAGGCGCGCGGCTGCGCGTCGATGCGCCAACCATTGATCGCGACCGTGGCGGCCCAAAGGATCACGCTTGCCGAAACCGCCAGCGTGATCTGCTGCACATAGGAAAGCCCGTCCCACCACCTGCTGATCCGCCCGGCGTAGCGGATCGCCACCAGGGCCACACTCAATCCGATCGGCCAGCCGAGCAGGATGTCTTCGAGATAGTGGACGCCGAGGTAAGGGCGCGACAGCCCGGTAAGCACAATGGCGAGCACGGCCGCGACCCGTATCCAACGGTTGCGCACAGCGGCGTAGAGATAAGTGTAGAAAGCCGATCCTGCCATGGCGTGTCCGGAAGGCGTGGAATACTCGGTCGCCAATTCTTTCGCATTGTCCGCGGACACTGCCCATTTCTCGAAGTAGGTGCCTTCACCGACAAAGGGACGCGGGTTCTTGACGACGATCTTCAGGATGTGGTTGAGGCTCATCGCCAGCAACACCAGCACGGAAAGCCGCACGGCCAGCGTCTTGTCGAACATCACGTAGAAGAGAGTGACCACCAGCACGTAGCCCTGGACTTCGCCCAGGTGACTAGCCAGCTGAACCAACGGGGTCAGCCACGGGAGACGGTGATCTGCCAGATACTGCATCAGCGCCATGTCGAACTGCTGATCCACGATGCCGCTCCTCCTTTCGCGCGTCCGTGTCTGCGCGGGCTTCGGAACACCCCAAACAACACGCGCCGATCCGGCTTGCACAACTCGATACAATATTGTATCGAGTTGCATTCCTGCCAGGAGCCGTTGACCATGTCAAGAGTGCGCACCCGCCCGACTCGCAAGGACACCCGCGAACGCCTGTTTGAGGCGGCGGCGAAGATCTTCGAGGGGAGCGGTATCGGAGACGGTAGTATCGAGTCAATCGCATCGGCCGCAGGTCTTTCGCGCGGCGCAGTGTATTCCAACTTCGCCAGCAAGGACGAACTCATCATCGCCATGCTGGAGGACCATGCCGAGCGGTCGCTCGAACATCATCGCGAGCTGCTGGCGCGGCACCGGGAACCGGCCGATCTTATCGCGGCGCTCAGATCCGCGGAACGCAGCCGCAAGGACCCGATCGGCCGTTCGCCGCTGTTCCATATGGAGCTGATCCTGTTCGTTGCGCGCGCCGAAAAGCGGCGGCCTGAGCTGGCCAAGCGCCTGCGTGCCCGTCGGGCGTTGATCGCGGAGATCGTTGCGGCGGTCAACCGCACGGCAGGAAGGAAGTTGCCCGTCGATCCGGTTTGGGCCGGGTCGTTGCTGGTTGCACTGGAGGACGGTTTCCGCCTGCACCGGCTCGTTGATCCGGATACGACTCCGGCCGACGGCTTCTTCCACGCTGTAAGCGAATTGCAGCGGTTGCTTGCCCGGGCATAGCAGAAGGCGTGTTCGGCGACCCGAAGGTGCGCATTGTGCGGTTGGTACGACGGGGGGAGAAGCGGCGTGCGGTACGTGCGGGCGAGTGTCGAGGAGTTTCTACGACCACCGGGTGCGAAAGATCGGCTTGCGCTCATTGCCCCGCGCCGTTACGTGGTAACAGGCCCCGGGAAAGGTGATGCGTAGCGGCCGAGCCATCCGATGGCGTTCCTAGCATCCACCTCTATCGCACTCCAGACCCCGTGACGTGACATGACCCCGTGACGTGACACTGAACCTCTCACCCCGGGGAAGCTCAGATGATGCTGCCGGCACTTCGTGTCTCAATCCTCGGTTGCTAACTTTGCCGCGGCCCGATCTCAGATGGCCGGCTGATTCAGCGCGGCCCAGATCGCGGCCGGGTCGGTGTAGTCAGCCAGAACGACGGTCGCGCCGACGCGGGCGAGCCGGGCGCGGCCGCGCTCGCTTTCGTTGATACCGACAAAGCGTAGGCCGAGTTCCTGCGCCGCCTCGACGTCCCAGGGGCCGTCGCCGAAGCTCACGATCTGTGATGGGGCGAAGATGCGGCCGTAATGTTGGGTGGCGGCGGCGATGGCGCGGCCGACGATTTCGGCCCGGCGCTGTTCGCGGGTCGAGAAGCCGCCGCAAGCGAAATACCGCGCCAGGCCGGCATGGTGCAATTTGAGCCGGGCTGAAGGCTCGACGCAACCGGTGGCGATCGCCACCGGCGCCACCGCCGCGCAGGCGGCGACGAACTCGGCCGCCCCCGCCACCAGCCGCAGCGGCAGAGCACCGCTGGCTACCCCGTGCTCCAAGTGGTGAACGAAGCGGGCGATCACGTTCGCCACCTCGCCGTCGGTGGCGGCGCGTCCGGGCGTGCGGGCGATCACGGCGGCAATGAAGTTGGTGTCACTGACAGTCACGTCGGCGGGCCAGCGGGCGTCGACCGCGTCGCCGTACTGCTCGCGAAACGCCTGCGCGAAGGCCACTTCTTCCGCCACCTGGAGCAGTGTGCCGTCGATGTCGAACAGGAGGAGCAGCTCGGTCATTGTCCTGCCGGCGCCGGCACTCGGGCGCGGGCGAGCAACGCGCCGCCGCACAGCAGCGCCGCGAGGCTGAACCATTGCGCGGTCGACAGCCCAAGCAGCCAATGGGGGTTGCGGCGCAAGAATTCGATCAGGAAGCGGGTGAGCGCGGCGACCATCAGGTAGGTGCCGATCTGTGCTCCCCGCGGCAGGCTATGCCGGCGGCGGCGCCAGAGCCAGCCGAAGAGGGCGAAGCACACCACCATTTCGTAGACCGGAGTCGGGTGCACCCGTTCGTTGGTCGGCACGACGCCGTCGGGGTAGCTCATGCCCCAGGGCAGGCTGGTCGGCAGGCCGTAATCGCCGTCGCCGGAGAGCTGGCAGCCAATGCGCCCGAAGCCCAACCCGATAGCCAGCGCTGGGGCGGCGATGTCGGCCAGATCGATCAGCGCCAGACCCTGGCGGCGCGCCCAAGCGGTTACCGCCAGCCCGCCTCCGATCAGGCCACCGTACCACACCCACCCGCTGGCGGCGGTGAGGAACGCCAGCGGGTCTTCGGTGAACTGCGCCCAGGCGGTGGGAATCAAGAACAGCCGCGCCCCCACCCAACCGCCGATGTACGCCCACAGCGTCATGTCATAGGCCAGGCGGAGATCCATGCCGCGCTGCCGCATCTGGGCCCGCACGACCAAGAAAGCGGCAAAGAAGCCCGCGAACGCCGCCAGCCAGAAGCTGGAGACCGCATAGTCACCGAGGCGAAAGAGCACCGGTCGCATAACTCTCAGTGAGCAACCGCGCCGGCGTCTGCAGGCCGGGCGGACCAACGGCGCTGGTAGAGGGCGATGCCGAGAGCGCAGGAGGCTAAGCTCAGCCACTGCGCTAGCGTCAGGCCGAGCGCGACCACCGGGTTGATGCGGACGAACTCGACGCCGAAACGGGCGGCCCCGGTGGCTATCAAGTACAGCCCAAAAATCGCTCCCGGGGCATATCCGCGCCGGCGCCGGCGCCACAGGCCGGCGAAGATCAGCGCGTACAGCATCATTTCGTACAGCGGCGTCGGGTGAACCAGTTCGGTAGTCGGCACACTGCCGTGAGGATAACTCATCGCCCACGGCAGCGCAGTTGGGGTGCCGTAGTCGCCGTCGCCGGAGAGCTGGCAGCCGATGCGTCCGATGGCTTGGCCGATGGCCATTGCCGGGCCGGCGACATCGCCAGCGATCAGCACCGGCAGCTGTTTGCGCCGGCAGCCCCAAATGACGGCGGCCGCGCCGCCGAGTACCCCGCCTTGCCAGACCCAGCCGCTACCCGAGAACAGAAACTCGAACGGATCGCGTACGAACACATCCCAAGCACTGGTGAGCAAAAACAGCCGCGCTCCGATCAGCCCGCCCACGTAGGAGTAGAGAATGAAATCGTAGGCCCAGCTCGGCTCGTAGCCGAGGCGGCGGAATTCCGCCCGCACAACTCGCAGCGCGACCAAGAAACCGAGCAGCAGCATTACCCAGAAGCTCTCGACCGGGATCGGGCCGAGATGGAACAGGACCGGGTACATGGCACCGGTCTGCCTGAGCGCGCCGCGCGGAGCAAGCGCGGCGTAATCGAGTTGGCGGCTGAGGAGCGGGCCGCCGGCGCAATTTCTACGGCTGCGCCGGCGGCCCACCGATCACGAACTCACGGCTTGCAGATGAGCGTGAGCGCGTCGAAGTCCGACAACCACCGCGGCGAGGTCAAAAACGACCGACTGAGGGTCATCAGCCGGATGCGGTTCTCGTATCGCCTGGTGCCGACCTGTCGCAGCGGCACCCGAATCGCAAACGGGGGGGTGCAAACGCCCGTATCTACCGAATTGATCGGCAAGGTCAGCCCGGTCGTCCCCGTCGTCAAGTTGCGCAGGTTCAGCAGCGCATTGGTCAGCGCTGTGCGGTTGGCCGCATCGCGCGCCGCCGACGGCAGCACCACTCGCACCGGATCGGCCACGCCCAGTTGCGGACAGGCGGCGAGGTTGGCGTCGATGTTGTTCAAACATATCGTGACTTTGAACTCGCAAGTATTGTTGGTGGCATTGAGGTCAAAGTCGCAGGCCGGATCGTTGTTGGTGCAGCGCTGGGTGTAGTTGGGCCGATTGGCGCGGTCGCGCGGATGAGTGACGGCGTTAACCACCGACCACTCCAGCAAGCAGGCGCGTTGGTTGCGGAAGCCCGAGCCATCGCCGTCGCCTGGAATCAGCTCGTAGCGGCAGGCAGCCCCGCAGCCGTCACTGGCCACCTGGTTGCCGTCGTCACATTGTTCTCCGACCTCCAGGGTGGTGTTGCCGCAGCAGCTGGCGGTGTAGCCCGGCGTGCAAGCGCCGCTCTGGCAGGTATTGAGGCAGGTGTTGGTGCCACAGCCGGTGCCGTCGACCACGAAGGCGTCGCTCGGGCAGGTGTCGCTGGCGCCGTCGCAGCTCTCGGCCTCGTCACATTCGCCTGCCGCCGCGCGGCAGACCGCTGTGCTCTTGGCGTCGCCGGGGCAGGCGGCGCTCGAGCCGGTACAGTTCTCCGCATCATCGCAAATCCCGGCGCTGGCGCGACACTCGGTGCTGGCCGAGAGGAAGGTGTCCGTGGGGCAGCTCGCGCTCAGGCCGGTGCAGTTCTCGGCCACGTCACACGACCCCGCCACCGCTCGGCATTCGGTGGCCGCCAGGGCAAAGGTGTCCGCCGGGCAGTTGTCACCGACACCGTCGCAGCTTTCGGCCACGTCGCATGGGCCGGCCACGGCGCGGCAAACCCAGCTGCCCTTGGCATCGCTCGGGCAAGTATCGGAGACGCCGTCACAGTAGTCGTCAGCGTCGCACACACCCGCTGCGGCGCGGCAGAGCGCCGTGCTCTTGCCGTCGCTGGGACAGGCGGCATTCGAGCCGTCGCAGCTCTCGGCCACGTCGCACGGGCCCGCGGAAGCCCGGCACTCGGTGCCGCTGTTGCCGGGTGTGTTCGCACAGGTAGTGCTGCAGGTATCGACGGTGCAGGGATTGGCGTCCTCGCATTGGGCCGCGGCGGTACAAGGTGAGCAAGACGGTGGGGTGCTGAGCGGCGACGCGGCATCGACACCGGTTGTGACCGGGTTGCAGGGAGCACCTGGACCGGCGACACAGCCCCACCAGTTGCCGCTGGCGTCGAGGTCGCCGCTCGGAATGGCCGTGCCATCGGCGCCGACCGTGTTGCCGATGATGCTGTTGTTGTTGAACGCCGCACTGGCCGGCGTGGCGAGGGCACCGGCAGCGATGCCGATACCGTTGCCGGCGATCTGATTGCAGCTGGCGCCGACCGCCAGCGTGTACCCCGGCTCCTCCTCCAAGTAGAAGCCGAAGTCCGTGTTGACAATGCGGTTGCCGGTGAACGAGGCGTTGACGCTGCCCGAGCCCCAACCGAATTGGCTGGTGGTGACATACGCACCCACGCTGCCCGCCTGGCCCGTGGCATCGACGACGTTGTCGGTGAATACCGCCGCGGGGCCGGCCCCGGCAGCGGCCAGGCCGACGGCGCAGTTGGTGATGGTGTTGTTGTCCACGCTCGGCGCCACCGAGGGCACAAAGGTCCACACGCCGTAGCCGCCGCTGGCGCAGTTACTCACGTCGTTGCCCTGCAACAGGTCGGCGGCGGTGGCGTTGTCGGTGTGCACGCCGCTGCTCGAATTGGTGATGGTATTATTGAGGTAATCGGTGCCGGCCGACCAGTTCGAGGCGATCGCGTCGTTGGCATCACTGACGGTGTTGTACGCGAACGTGCCGCCACCGCCGAAGTTGAACAGGGCAATCGAGCCGGCTTCGCCCTGAACGTTCTCGACGATGTTGTGGTGAAAGTAGAATCCCATGCCGCCGGTGGAGTAGATGCCACGCAAGTAGATGTTCTGGGCGGTGACGTGGTGCACGGTCAGGTTGTCGAAATCGCCGGCGTAGTAGTTGTGGATGATGCCGTTGCGCGCATCGACATCGGCACCGCCGCTCACGACCCCGCTGGTCAGGGCGGGGTTGTCACCATCGAGCGTGAAGTCGTGGATCGTGACATCGGCCGCTTCCACCAGGATGATGTTGCTGGCCGCCAGACCACACAACGAGCTGCCCGCGCACGGATTGGGGCTAGAGGCGGCGGGCTCGATGGTGGAGACCCCCTGGCCGGCGCCAGCCAGGGTCAACGCCTTGTCGATCAGCACGTTCTCGATGTAGGTGCCGGCGACTGCGCTGACGGTGTCGCCCGCGCTGGCGTAGTCAACCCCGTCCTGAATGCCGCCGGCGGTGTACGCCGGTGACACATTGGCGTTGACCACGTAATCGGCCGGGGCCGCCTGCTGGAAGCCCGCCGCGCCGGAAGCGTCGCCGCTGCCGAGCCAGGGGCTGTAGTCCACCAGGTCATCGGTGGCGTCGCCGGTTCCGCCCGCGTTCGAGGCGATCGTCGGACCCGTGGCCGAGCCCCACCAGTTGCCTTCCGCATTTACGCTCGGAGCCGTACTGACAATTCCGAAATCGTTGCCGGCGAAGCCGTTCCCGTGAGCGACGACGGTGCTGGTGTCAAACCCGTCGTAGCCCGCGGCGACGCCGGCGGTGCAGCCGGAAATAGTGTTGCCGGTGAGGGTGCCGCTGGTGCCAGGCCCGAAGTAGGTGGTGATCAGTATGCCGGCGGAGGTGGAGCCATCGACCGAAGCGACCCCGACATTGCCCGAGATGGTGTTGTCGCTGACCGCGACCACCGCGCCGCTGCCGAGTTCAATGCCATAGTCCAGCCAGTTACCGGCGCCTTTGCCGGTAAACGTATTGCCGCTGCACGTCGCCGTGCCGGCACGGTAGTGGACACCAATCCGCCCAATCTGCGTAAACGTGGAGTTCGTCACGTCTGCCCCGGGCGAGCCCGGACGAATCGCGACGCCGATGCCGACATAGGCCGGCCCGCTCGGCTCGTATTTGATGTTCGAGAACGCGCATTGATCGATGGCGCCCGAACCGTAGTAGCGAATTCCTTGGAACACCTTGTAGCCGGTGCCGTCGACCGTGACGGCGTTGAAGTCTACGGCGTAGCCACTGCTAATAATGAATGCGGCCGCGCCGGGGTTGTCGCTTCCGGCGCTCGTATTGAACGCGATCGCGATGGTCGTTGAACCGGCGCCGGCCCCGTTGATGGTCAGGTTCTTCCCGATCGTGATCGTTGATGTCACCGGAAAGGTGCCGGCGGCAATCTGGATGGTGTCGCCGCTCGATGCCGCAGCGACCGCTCCGGCAATCGTGTCGCAACTCGGGTTCAGTGTCGTGCAGGTGTTCGATGAGTCACCCGGCACGTTCCAGGTGGTCGCGGCCGATGCCGGCAAGCTGACACCCAGGATCAGTCCCACGGCGAGCATTGCGGCGATTTTCGGGTACCGCCAGACTTGCGGACCAACCGTCTTCTGCGCTGTGCCGCGACCCCTCTGACCTATCCGCCTGGTGGTGGTGGTGCGTCCATCGACTGTACGCTGCATGGCTACCCCCTGTTTTGTAGGTTGCTCTCCGCCGGCCCACCACTACTGGTTCCCCCCTCACGTCAACGGCAATACGCCGCCAGCGGTAGAATCGGCGCCAAGCTACCCGGCGGCGCAAGGAGGCGTCTATGCGTAGTTCTACTGAATTTGATTCAAGGCTAATTTACAGCAGGCGGTGCTGCGAGCGCTCTGGCGCCCCCCTTAACCGCTATCCACGGTATTGCGCAGCACCGGGTATTGCACAGCACCGGTTCCGGCCGCCGCGACAGTTGAGCCTGGAAGCAGCACTTTGGCCCGCGGCGGGGCTGGCAAGAGGTTCGTACGGACTAGGCGCTGCCGATCGCGGCGGTCAGATGAGGGAGCCGATCTTGGCGCAACAAGGCCTCGAGCCCCCGGCACAGAGTGCGCGGCAACTCGGGCCCCTCGTAGATGAAGCCGGTATAGATCTGCACCAGGGAAGCACCGGCGCGGATTTTCTCGTAGGCGTCGGCGGCGGTGAAGATGCCGCCGGTGCCGATGATGGGCAAGCGGCCACCGCTGAGCTGGCGCACGCGGGCGATGGTGTGGGTGGCCAAATCGCGCAATGGCGCCCCGCTCAGTCCGCCCGCTTCATCCCGCGGGTGTGCCAGCAAATCGCGGCGAATGGTGGTGTTGGTAGCAACCACGCCATCGGCGCGGTGGTGTTCGATGGTTTCGACCGCTGCGGCCAGATCGTCGTCGGCCATGTCGGGGGAGAGTTTGACCAACAACGGCCGGCGCCGGGGCAGTTGCTCGTTGGCTCCTTGCAGCGCGCCGAGCAACTGCGCCAAGTGCTCCCGCGCCTGCAGGTCGCGCAGCCCCGGGGTGTTTGGTGAGCTCACATTGACCACGACATAGTCGGCGTATGGCGCCAGCAGTTGAAAACTGGCGAGGTAGTCGGTCACCGCATCGTTCAACGCCGTGGCGCGCGACTTGCCGATGTTGATGCCGATGGGGATGGGCAGCCGCGAGCGATCGCGCCGGCACAAGCGGGCGGCAGCAGCAGCGGCGCCGGCGTTGTTGAATCCCATGCGGTTGATCAACGCGCCCTCGGCCGGCAGGCGAAACAAACGCGGGCGGGGGTTGCCCGGCTGTGCTTGCGCCGTGACCGTCCCGAACTCCGCGAAGCCGAATCCCAGGCCCGACCACGCCAACGGTGCACTCACATCTTTATCGAAGCCGGCGGCGAGACCGATCGGATTGGGAAATGCCAGGCCCCACAATCTTTGCTGCAAAGCTGGCGAGGTGTATGGCGGCCGCCGCGCGAGAACGAGCTGGCTGGCCGCCAGCATCCGCGAGACCAGGGCGTGAGCGGTCTCGGCATCGAGGCGAAAGAGCAAAGGGCGGAGCAAGCGGTACCACACGGGCCGGCTATAGCGGGGTTGCGGCCATGAATGAAGCCGGCAGCCTGGTACCTGAAAGGGCATCGGATACCGCCGGCCGCGGCGGTTGCCCTCCGCTTATATTGACTGACTCGGTCAGTTATGTTACTGGGGCAGCATGACACGCAAGATCCCCGACCGGCGCTTTGAGGAACTGGCCGACTGCGCGGCCCGCGTTTTCATCGACCAGGGCTACCGGCGCACGCAGATGGCCGACGTGGCGGAGGCGCTCGGCGTGGCGAAGGGCACGCTCTATCTCTACGTCGAGAGCAAGGAGGCGCTCTTCGATCTGGCGCTACGGTGCGCCGACACTCACGAGCGCGTCCGCCAGCCGGCCGCGCTGCCCATCGCGACCCCGAAGCCGGGCGCAACCGCTGCGTATGTACGCGACCGGCTGGCGGCCAACCAGGTGCCGGCGCTAGCGGCGGCGCTGGCGAAGAAGCGCGTAACCGATCCGGCGGAAGAACTTGCCGAGGTCGTCCGCGAGCTGTACGCGGTCCTCGCCCGCAATCGCCGCAGCATCAAGTTGCTCGACACCTCCGCGCGCGACCTCCCGGAGCTCGCTGCGCTCTGGTTCGAGGCGGGCCGGGACGGGCTGATGGCCACGCTCGCGCAGTACTTGGAGCGCCGCATCCGCAGCGGGAAGCTCCGTGCGGTACCGGACGTGACGGCGGCGGCCCGGCTGATCATCGAAACCACGGTCTTTTGGGCGGTGCATCGGCACTGGGATCCGCACCCCCAGAAGGTCGACGACAAGGTGGCGCTGGACACGGTGGTCCGTTTCATCGTCGGCGCCCTGGCATAGGAGTGAGCAATGGGAACCAGTAGTGCGATACGGCGCGATGACATCGACTGGCTGCGGATTGCCGCCACCTACCTGCTCCTGCTCTTCCACACCGGCATGGTGTTCAACCCGGCGCCGTTCTACCACGTGCGCAACGCCGACGTGTCTTTCTTCTTCCTCATCCTGTGCGGCTTCATCGGTCTCTGGCACATGCCGCTGTTCTTTCTGCTCGCCGGCTGGTCGGCATTCGCGTCGCTGTCGCTGCGCGGCACCACAGACTTCCTGAAGGAGCGGTTCTTCCGTCTGGTCGTGCCGCTGGCGGCGGGCTGCGTCTTCCTCATGCCATGGATCAAGTACCTCGAGCTGCGCAGCGGTCTCGACGCGAATTACACCGGACTCTACGTCGCCCCGGCGCTGCAGGCGAGCTTCCGCCAGGTGATCCCGTCGGGCCTGCCGACCGCGGCGCCGTTCACAGACAGTTTCGTCGAGTTCCTCCCGACCTTCTTCACCGATCTGTCGCGCTTTACCTGGGCGCACCTCTGGTTCGTCGTGTACCTGCTCACGTTCACCCTCCTCTATTTGCCCTTGTTTCGGCGCGTCCTCCACGCGCGCGGGCGGTTCGCGAGTGGGGTGTCCGCCTGGTGGGTGTACGCACCAATCCTTCCTCTCGCGCTCATTCAGGTGACGATGCGCGAGCGCTGGCCGGGCCTGCAGAACTTGATCGACGACTGGGCGAACTTCGCCTACTACAGCACCTACCTGATTGCCGGATTTCTGCTGGCGCGGTTCCCGGCCCTGGAGGCGGCCGTGCACGCCGAGCGCAAGCGCGCGCTGGCGATCGGACTCGCCGCGACCTTGGTGTTGCTCCTCGGCGTCCTGGGCGTGTATGCATCACCAGGCGTGATCCTGGCCCATACGGCAATCGCCGGCTGGTGTTTCGTGCTGGCCTGCCTCGGGTGGGCGCGCCGCATGTTGTCGTTTGCGACGCCGGCGCTCGGGTACTTGAAGGAATCCGCCTTCCCGGTTTACGTGCTGCACCAGTCGGCCATCGTCGTGCCGGGCTACTTCCTGATTCAGCTGCCGCTCGGACTGTGGACGAAGTTCATTCTGCTCCTCGCCGTCTCCTCCGCGCTCACGCTCGCGGTCTACCACCTACTGGTGCGGCCGTTCGCCGTGGCCCGTTTCCTGTGCGGCATGAAGGCGAAGGCGTGTCCGCTGCGTCCCCGTCTTGCCGCTGGACTGACGACAGCTGCACTCACGCTGATCGCGGTGGCGGCCACGGGGGTGGCCGCCTCGAGCCGAGCGCCCGGCGAGGACGCCGCGGATCCGATTGGCCGCTGGTATGCGGAAGGCGGGGCGGCGCAGGTTGAGATCACCGACTGTGCCGGGGCATTGTGCGGGCGCGTCGTCTGGTTGCGTTCCCCTTTGGACGAGAACGGCTGCGAGTTGCGCGATCGCTATAACCCCGACCAGCCGCTGCGGCACCGGCCGGTGATCGGGCTTGAGATTCTCCGCGGACTGACGCCGTCCGCCCGTGCCGACGGCATCTGGGATGGCGGAACCATCTACGATCCTGCGAGTGGGAACACCTACCGCGCCGCTTTGCGGCCGGCCGGTAGAAATCGCCTGGAGATCAGAGGCTATCTCGGCATTCCACTGCTCGGACGGACCACCAGCTGGTTGCGGGTCGGAGCCGAACAAGAGAGCTGCACAGAGCGAGGCTGAGTAGGAAAGGTGTGCGTGCGAACATGCAGGAGAACTCAGCGCGCTCGGCTCGCGGCGCGTCTGGATCGGCACGCGCTGGTACTGGGACCTGAAGCCGGACCACAAGCGCGGCGAGATCATCGAGCCTGACCAGCCTGACGCTGGCGCAGAGCTACTTCGAGAAGGCCAAGCGGCTGCGCGTCCTGGCCACGTGGACGTGGGGGCACCGCTCTCCCGGGCGAGGAACCGGATGGGCTGCCAGACGGTGCCCAAGCCGCCGCGCTGGACGGCGGATGGATTCCGGCCTGAAGATTGCCGGAATGACGAGTCCCCGCCCGCCCGTTAAGCCTGCGATAGTTTAGCGCTGACGAGTCGGTTCAGCGACACGTTGGCTTCAGCGGCCTCGAGGCGAGTCGTCGATGCAGATGCGGGGGGATGCGCACGCGGAACTCGCCGCGGTACAGCCGCGAGGCGACCGGCACCGGCGGGGCTTCCTTTGCCCGCCGCATATCGGTGACGACCTCAGCCACCAGTCGCACGATCCCCGCAAGTGCGGCCGGCCGGGACCGCTCAAGCCAGCTCAGGCTCGGGAACTCCGCGCACAGGCCGACAAACTCCTCATCCTCTTCGGACCACACCACCCGGTAAGTGTAACGCTGTCAAGGCTCGCTTGGCGCCACCGCCCGGCGCTTTGATCCGCTGCGGCGCTCAGCTGTTCTAAGCAGGCCCGGTTTGACGCATTCCGTTGCGCGTGTTAGCCAATAGAGCGTGATGGAGAATATCGAATCCGAAGTCCTCGATCGTATTCTTGACCCACTTGTCAAGGCTCGCCTAAACTGACCGGGCTCAGCTCGGCCAAACTGACCGCGTATCGGGCGCGATGATCCACAGGCGATCGGGGAGATTGTCCACAGCC
>JACQVA010000004.1 GCA_016210005.1 Deltaproteobacteria bacterium
GCCGTGCGCTTCGTAGTAGACCAGCTTGTCGACGCCGTACTTGGCCGAAAAACCCTCCACCACCTTGCTCTGATGCTGCCACACCCGCGTTGCCAGCTGTGAGGTCACCCCAATGTAGAGCGTGCCGTTCCGTTTGCTGGCCAGGATGTAAACGCAGAACTGCTTCTCCATAGCGCCAAACGCCAAACTGGATTCCCGCTTTCGCGGGAATGACGGCCATAACACCGAACCACGTTACCCACAAATTTGTCGCGCACCCCGGCGCGCGTGGCGGCTGGGCGGCAACGTCGTCTTCTCGCCCCAGCCCGCGCACACCCAGCCAGCGACCTGCGGCGGGTTCGAGCGCCGGCCAGGCCGGCTGTCTCGCAAAACGGTTGTGGCCGTTGCAGGAGCCTGGTACGTAGCCGGGCATGACCCGGCAGCAACTGTTCGCGGCGTTTTTCTTCGCCGTTCTGTTGTATCTGCTGTTTCAGTTCTACGTGATCTTTTCCGTCTTCCTCGGCCCACTGAGTTGGGCGGCGCTGCTGGCGTTGGTGTTCTACCCGATCAACGAGCGCCTGGTGGTGTTGCTCAAGGGGCGGCGCTCGCTGGTCGCTTTCGGCCTTACGACCGCGGTCATTCTGGTCGTCATCGTGCCGACCATAGTGATCACCATCGTGCTGGCCGGTGAGTCCGTCGCCGGCTACCAGCAGCTCCGGCAGCTGAGCGAGTCCAATCAGATGCCGGCCCTGGTGGCCCGGCTGGTCGAGTGGTTCAGCGGATCACGGCTGGGGCAGCTCTGGGCTTATCTGGCACCGCAGATGGCCGCCTGGAACATCAACCTCAGCACCACCGCGCTCAAGCTCGGCGACGCCATCAGTTCATTCCTGGTGGCGCAGGGGACCGGGGTGGCAAAGAACGCCGTCCGTTTTGTGGTCAACTTCTTCCTGACCACCTTCGCGCTGTTCTTCTTCTTCCGCGATGGCGAGCGCCTCATTGCCGCGCTGCGGGCGCTCATCCCGATGGAGGCCACTCACAAAGACGCGGTGTTCAGCCGTCTTTACGAGGCGCTGTCGGCCGTGGTGCAAGGCACGCTGGCCACGGCGATCGCACAAGGAACACTAGCTGGGATCGGCTTTTGGTTTTTGGGCGTACCGTTCGCGGTCATTCTCGGCTGTGCCACCGCCTTTCTTTCGCTGCTGCCTGGCGGCGCGGTGTTGGTCTGGGCCTCGGCCGTGATCTACCTGTTATTCGAGGCCGCCTTTGTGCGGGCGGTGCTGCTGCTGATCTGGGGGGTGTTCGTCGTCAGCGGCATCGACAACGTCATCCGGCCGCTCATCATCGGCGGCCGCACCCAGATTCCCACGGTATTTCTCTTCTTCGGCATCCTCGGCGGCCTGCAAGCGTATGGCTTCTTGGGGATCTTTCTGGCCCCGGCAATCATCGCCATCCTCGTCGCGTTCATTCGGATCTACCAAGAGATCTATGCCGTCGACTCCCCCCCGGCGCCGCCGAGCGGGTGAGCAGCAATCGCGTCGCCACGCGCTCTTGGGGGAGCACGTTGGATCGTGTCCCGTCCTTTCCGCCGCACCACACCGCGCAGGCATCGAGGGACCGGCCTCCAATCGCAGCTCGGCGTCCGCCGGGTGACCTCGCCCCGCACGGGCGATATACGTCGTCCGCAGGGACACCGTGAACCCCACGCTGAAGGCGTAGCCCGCGAACGCGATCCGCGCCAGCTCTGCTACAACGGATTGAACGGATTGAGCGGACTCGCCCGCCTCGAAGCCTTCTCCGGCCCGTGAAATCCGTTCCATCCGATTAATCCGATGTAAGAGAAGTCCGGGCTCCAGTGGCGAGATCCCGCAAGGGAGGGGCCTCGTATCGGCGACTCCGCGTCTCCGCGTGAGTGAACGGCCAGGGTCTCAGTGTTCGAGGCGGCGATTGGGCGGAGCTGATACCTGAGCCCTGTTCCTTGGCCATGTCTGCTCCCGGCGGGTTTCATCCCTGAAGGGTCCACGTCGCAGGCGCGGGCGCATTGCTCACACTCTGGTGTCGACAAGAGAGTTGTGGGGCGCGGGCTCAGCCTCGCGCCGCCCCACTGCGTAACCGCGACCGCTCCCAGGTTGCTGACCTGAAACTCGCCCGCCGTCTCGGCATCATCGATCTACCGCCGTCGCCTCGCATGCCCATCCCCGCATCTCTGCGACTCTGCTCCCTCTCCCCGCATCGTTGCGCGGGGAGAGGGCTGGGGTGAGGGGTTCATCTTTCGACCTCACCTCGCTCGCTTCTGAAATCGTACGCCGGCTGCACGCTACTGGAGACGAAGAGATCACCACCGAAGTGCACGAAGACCACGAAGAGGATTCGCCGAACAAGTGTGATCTTCGTGCTCTTCGCGTCCTTCGTGATGCCAGAAACGCACGAACCCCTCACCCCGGCCCTCTCCCCGCAAAAAATGCGGGGAGAGGGAGGCACTTTCCCCGTTCGGCCCAGAGCCGATCACAAGCCGCCGCGCACCCCCCGAACCTTGAAGCTACCGCCGTACTTGCTGTCCGTGACGACGATGCCGAAGTAGAAGTCGACGAACCACGCTCGCACCGCGCCCAACCCAGGCGCCGAGAGACCGGCGCCCTCCAGCTGCGTTGGCGGTCGCCTTGATTTGGCAATCCGGGCGGGCAATACCTGCCACGGCGCGCGCCGGTCACCTGAAGGCGACGGTGCTGCCCTAACTGGAGGAAACGCTTCCGGGGTTTGCGAGCAGGAGGACCATGAACCGCGTAGATCTATCGACCGCCAACGCCCGCGTGCTGGGGAAGATTCTGCGAACGCAGGCCGAGTGCATCCCCGATGCCACGTACCTGATGGCCGGAGAGCGCCAGTACACTTTTGGCCGCGCCAACCAGCTCGCTAACGCATATGCCGCCGGGCTTCGCGGTCTCGGCGTTGAACCCGGCGACACGGTGGCAATCTTCATGGCCGGCTCGCCGGAACTTGTCTTCACCAGCTTCGGGATCAACAAGCTCGGTGCGGTCTGGGTACCGGCCAACACGGATTACCGCAAGGAGTGGCTGCGCGAGTCCTTGCAGAACAGCCGCGCTCGGGTTCTCGTCATCGACGCGCCACTGCTGCCCCGGATCGTGGAGCTCGGGCCCCCGCTTCCCTTCGAGCGCATCGTCGTGAACGGCAAGACCGATCTCGCCATCGGAGGCACGCGCATGGTCGATCTTGCCGAGTTCGCGCAACTCAGAGCGGACGAACCAGACGCCGGCGTCTCCTACGGTGACACCGCGGCCGTGTTGTGGACCTCGGGCACGACCGGCAAACCCAAAGGCGTTATGCAGAGCCACAGCGCGTGGGTGCGCGGCTCCGAGAGCAGCGTCCGCAGCTTTCGCCTCCGCGAGGGTGACGTCCTCTACAACTGCCTGCCGATGTACAACTCGGCGGCCTGGATCTCCACCGTCTACCCGGCCCTGGTCGCCGGCTTGCCCTTCGGGCTCGACGATCACTTTTCGGTGAGCACGTTTTGGGACCGCACCCGCTTCTACGGCGCTACGCACATGTTCACGCTCGGCGCCATGCACATCTTCCTGTGGCAAGCGCCACAGCGGGCGGACGACAAGAGCAACTCCGTGCGCGTGGCCTCGCTCATACCCATGCCCGACCGCCTGATGGGACCGTTCAAGGAGCGCTTCGGCATCGAGACCGTGGTTCAGGGCTACGGTCAAAGCGAGGCGTTCACCGTCCTACTACGCATCGACGACGGCACGCGCAGGTGGAAGCCGAACTCGGCCGGCGCACCCCCGCCGGGTATGGAAGTGCGGCTGCTGGACGATGACGATGTCGAGGTGCCGGCCGGTGAAGTCGGCGAGTTCTGCGTCCGACCCACCGATCCGTACGTAATCTTCAACGGCTACTTCAACGACCCGGAAGCCACGGCCGCGGCTTTTCGCAACCTCTGGTACCACACCGGTGATCTCGGCCGGAAAGACGAGGACGGCGAGTTCTTCTTCTTCGACCGCAAGGCCGACTACATCCGCTACAAGGGGCGCAACGTTTCATCCTTCGCCGTCGAGGCCGCCGTGAATGCCCATCCCGCCGTCGCGCAAGCGGCCGCTTACGGCGTGAAGGCGGCCGAACTCGAGGCCGAGGCCGAGATCAAAGTCGACGTGGTGCTCAAGCCTGATGCAAACCTGAGCCCCGAGGAGCTGGCGGCGTTCGTCAACGACAACGCCCCGTACTTCTTCGTGCCGCGCTACATCGAGTTCGTGGCGCAGTTGCCGCAAACGCCCACCGGCCGGGTGCGCAAGTTCGCGCTGCGCCAGCGCGGCGCCGGCGACCGGGCCTGGGATCGTGACGCCGCCGGCTTCGTGGTGAAACGCTGAGAGCCTGTGCGCTAGTTCCCGGACCGAGCCAGGCGAAGAGCGCCGAGCGGCGCCAGGAGCAGCGATGCGACGGCGACCTGAAGCCTGGCGACGAAAGCGGAATCTCCTCGCAGGCTCTGCGTGCCGGTCGGCCGGCATGCCGCCGGCAACAGCGAGCTGACGGTATGCGGTCCCTCGGCAGTGGTTTGCGCCCTCGCCACCGCCTCGCTAAGGTCCGCCCGAGGCGTGGAGGGCCGCGATGCAACTGGGCGAGATCGCACAACGGATCGGCTGTGAGCTGCGGGGTGACGCCGCGGTGGAGATTAGCGGCGTGGCGCCGATCGAGAGTGCCGGCCCGGGACAGCTGACGTTCCTGGCACATCCGCGCTACGTGCAGTTTCTGACCACTACCCGCGCCGCGGCGCTCATCCTCTCCTACAGTGCGGACGAGACCGCCACGCCGTCGCTGCGCGCCCACGACCCGTACCTCGCTTTCGCCAAGGCGCTCGAACTCTTCTATCAGCCTCCCCGATTCGCGCCGGGGATACATCCGACGGCGGTGATTGCGCCGACGGCGTCAGTCGGTGCCGGGGCCGCAATCGGCCCCTATGCCGTCATCGGCGAGCACACCACGATCGGCCCCGGGGCCTGCGTCGCCGCACACGTGGTGATTGGGGAAGCGGTGATCATCGGCCGCGCTTTCACGGCGCACCCGTTCGTCAGCGTGCGCGAGCGCGTGCAGATCGGCGACAACGTCACGCTCCAAAGCGGCGCCAAGATCGGCGGCGATGGCTTTGGATACATCCTCGGCGAGGACGCTCGGATCGTGCGCATCCCGCAGACCGGCCGGGTGGTGTTGGAGGACGATGTCGAGATCGGGGCCAACACCACCATCGATCGGGCCGCCGTGGGCGACACCGTTATTCGGCGCGGGGCCAAGATCGACAACCTGGTGATGATCGCCCACGGCTGCGACATCGGCCGCGGCTCGATGCTGGCGGCGCAAGTGGGGCTTTCCGGCAGCACCAAGCTGGGAGAGTTCGTGCGCCTCGGCGGACAGGTGGGGGCCGCGGGTCACCTCAGCATCGGCGATGGGGCGCAGGTGGCGGCGCAAAGCGGCGTGCCCAATGACGTGCCCGCCGGCGCCGCGGTGGGCGGCTACCCGGCCGTGGACATCCACATCTGGCGCCGCCTGTCCGCCGCCCTGCCTCGCCTGCCCGAGCTGCTACGGCGCGTGCGCCGAATCGAGAAGAAGCTCGGGGATTGAGGCCGGCCCCGGCTTGGCCGGCGGCTATTCCACGAGCGTCGCCGGCGTCGTCGCCTTGACCTCGCTGGGGTGGTCGGCTAGGTTTTGCGCGCTTTTCTACTCTGGGTATCAGCGTGAAATTCCACGTTCGCGACATCGAGGATGCAGCCAAAGAGCTGCGCTATGAAGAGCCCACCGCGGCGCTGGCGCAGCTGTTGGAATCGCCGGTGGAGGACTTTCGCCTGCCGCCCGCCCTCTTGGTCGCGGTCAGCTTCTACCGCGCGGGTACGGACCTCTTCTTTCAAGGCCGCGCTGACGGCCCGATCGTCGGCCGCTGTTCGCGCTGTCTGGAGGAGTACACGTTTGCGCTGGCGATGGACTTCGCTTTCGTCTTTGCGCCCCACCGCGAACTCGGCGTGGAACGGCAAGTGGAGGAAGAGGATACCGATCTTACCTACTACGAAGGTGACGAGGTCGATCTGTCACCGCTACTGCGCGAGCAGGTGTTGCTGGCGCTGCCGACCCGACCGCTGTGCCGCGAGAACTGCGCTGGCCTGTGCCCGCAATGCGGCGCCAACCGCAACCAGATCCAGTGCGCTTGCCACAGCGAGCAAGGCGATCCGCGACTGGCCATACTCCGGACACTCAAGGTTCACGCCTAAACGATCGCGCGCGCCTGGAGCGCCCGCTTGATAACAAAGGAGCCGCCTCATGCCCGTTCCCAAACGCAGAACCTCTCACTCGAAGAAGAACAAGCGCCGCGCCCACGATGCGCTGACCCCGCCGGCGGTAGCCACCTGCCCCGATTGCGGCGAGCCCACCCTGCGGCACCGCGCCTGCCCGCACTGCGGTTCATACCGCGGCCGCAAGGTCATCGAAGGCACGGCGGAGTAAGCGCTGCCGGCCCGCCACCGATCCGCCCCACAAGCGCCGAGCCGCGATGACGAAGACACTCGAAAACCAGGTGGCGCTGGTCACCGGCGGCTCGCGCGGCATCGGCCGCGCCGTCAGCCGGCGCCTGGCGGCCGCCGGCGCGCGCGCAGTGGTTACCTACGTGAGCAATGCGACGGCAGCCGGCGATTGCGTGCAGGCAATCAAAGAGGCCGGCGGTGACGCCGAGGCCGTGCAGTTCGACGTGGCGGACTCGGCCGCCGCCGCCAGCGCGATCGCCGGCCTCATCGATCGCTTGGGCCGAGTCGATATCCTGGTCAACAACGCCGGCTTCACCGTCGATGCGCTCATCATGCGCATGAAGCCCGAGGACTGGGACCGGGTGCTGGCGGTCAACTTGCGCGGCGCGTTCAACTGCACCAAGGCGGTGGTACGGGCGATGATCCGCGCCCGCTACGGCCGGATCGTCAACATCAGCTCGGTGATCGGCGAAA
Organism: Deltaproteobacteria bacterium; assembly: GCA_016210005.1. Lineage (NCBI taxonomy): Bacteria > Pseudomonadati > Myxococcota > Myxococcia > Deltaproteobacteria bacterium. The sequence goes on from JACQVA010000004.1 coordinate 6,975, forward strand.
TGGGCAACGCCGGGCAAGGCGCCTACGCCGCCGCCAAGGCCGGGCTGATCGGCTTCTCGAAGGCGATGGCGCGCGAGCTGGCGCCGCGCAGCATTACGGTCAACGCGGTCTCACCCGGATTCATCAACACCGAGATGGTCGAGCGCTTGCCCGAGACCGTGCGGGCAGAGTATCTGAGGAACATCCCAGCCGGCCGCCTCGGCACGGCTGAAGAAGTAGCTGCGGCAGTCGCATTCCTGGTACAACCCGAGGCCGGTTACATCACCGGCCAGGTACTGGGGGTCAACGGCGGCCTCTACATGTGAACAGAGGAGGGAAGCGCGTATGGCGTCAGCGGTTGAGGAAAAGGTGCGGGCCATCATCTCCGAGCAACTAGGGGTCGGCCCCGATGAGGTTACGCCCGACGCATCTTTCATCGAAGATCTCGGGGCCGATTCGCTCGACATCGTCGAACTGGTGATGGCGTTGGAAGAAGAGTACGACCTCGAGATCACCGACGAAGAGGCCGAGAAGATTCGCACGGTGCAGGACGTCGTGAACTACATCGAAGCCCACAAGTCCTGAGGTGGCCTCTGATGGCGGCCATGATTGCCATCGGCAGCGACCACGGCGGCGTGGAACTGAAGGCCGTGCTGGTCGATTACCTGAACCAGCGCGGCGAGCAGGTCGAGGATGTCGGCACCCACGGCTCCACAGCGGTGGATTATCCGGACTTTGGCAAGCTGGTAGCCGAGAAGGTGGCCCGGGGCGAGGCCGCGCGCGGGATTCTCTTGTGCACCAACGGCATCGGCATGAGCATCCTGGCCAACAAGTATCCCGGCGTGCGCGCCGCATTGGTGGCCGACGCGGTCGGAGCGCGCATGAGCCGCGAGCACTTGGACGCCAACATCCTGATCATGGGCGGGGGTTTTGTCGGCAAGTTCCTGGCGCGCGAGATCGTCAAGGTGTGGATGGAGACCCCGTTCGCCGGCGGCCGACACCAGCGCCGCCTCGACAAGATTGCCGCCATTGAACACGAGCTGGGGCTGCAGGTCGCAGCGGCACCCGCCGGCTCCAAGCGGGAGTAGCATCATGAGTAGTGCGCTGGAACGGACCGACCCGGAAGTGTTTGACGCCATCCGCCGCGAGGCCGAGCGCCAAGAGCACAACCTCGAGCTGATCGCTTCGGAAAACGTCGTCAGCCGCGCCGTGCTCGAAGCCCAGGGGTCGATCCTCACCAACAAGTACGCCGAGGGCTATCCGGCCAAACGCTACTACGGCGGTTGCGAGTACGTCGACATCGCGGAACAGCTGGCCATCGATCGCGCCAAGCAGCTCTTCGGCGCCGAGCACGCCAACGTGCAACCACATTCCGGTTCGCAGGCCAATATGGCGGTGTACTTCTCGCAGCTCAGCCCGGGCGACACCATTCTCGCCATGGACCTCACCCACGGCGGCCACCTCACGCACGGCAACCCCGCGAACTTCTCGGGCAAGTTTTTCAAGGTGATTCCCTACGGCGTGCGCCGGGAGGACGAGCGCATCGACTACGACGCGATGGCCGCGCTGGCGCGCCAGCATCGCCCGAAAATGATCGTCGTCGGCTACAGCGCCTATCCGCGGGCGATCGACTTCGCCCCCTTTCGCGCCGCCGCCGACGAGGTCGGTGCCGTGGTCATGGCCGACATCGCCCACTTTGCCGGCTTGGTGGCTGCAGGGCTGCACCAGTCGCCCATACCTCACTGCGAGTTTGTCACCACCACGACACACAAGACCTTGCGCGGACCGCGCGGCGGTATGGTGCTGTGCCGCGAAGCTTTCGCCAAGAGCCTCAACTCCTCGGTTTTTCCCGGCAACCAGGGCGGGCCGCTGATGCACGTGATCGCCGCCAAGGCGGTGGCCTTTAAGGAAGCGCTCAGCCCCGGCTTCAAAGCCTACCAGCAGCAGATCCTCGCCAACGCCAAGGCGCTGGCCGAGGGCCTGAAAGCGCACGGTTTCCGCCTGGTCTCGGACGGAACCGACAATCATTTGATGCTGGTAGACCTGCGCAACACTGAGATCACCGGCAAGCTGGCGCAGGAGGTGCTCGATCAGGCGCACATCACGGTCAACCGCAACACGGTGCCGTTCGAGACCCGTTCGCCGTTCGTCACCAGCGGCATCCGCCTCGGCACCCCGGCCGTGACCACCCGTGGCATGAAGGAGCCGGAAATGGCGCAGATCGCCGAGCTGATCGCGCGCGCGCTCGGCCACGCCGGCGACGACGGCGCCCTGCGCAGCGTAGCGGCCGACGTGATTGCACTGTGCGCGAAGTTTCCACTCGCCGACGCGATTCACTAGCGCTGATCGCCGAGCCCCGTAGCGCCCGGCCTGTTGTGGCGGCCGGCTGTGTAACGGGGCTACCGGCGGATGGGCCTGATGGCCTGCCGTCCACCGACGACGATCCCGCGCGCGAGCGCGCACCGGCAACGGCGGCCCAGCTGACACTGCGGTTGGCTGCTAGCCCTGGGAGCGGTTCTTAACTGTACGTTGCTCATCGCCGGGGGGCACGAGCTGGCGCTCGTCGGGGGCTAACGGCCCGTTGAAGACGAGAGGCAACATCACCAATACCACCGCGCAACCAGGACTTCCGGATCTGAAACTTGTCCGCTGGCTCGCCGCCGTCGCTCTGCCGGCGTCGCTTCGCGTGTCGCGCCCTCTCCCCGCATCGTTGTGCGGCCCACTCAGGTCGCCAACTCCAACGGCGCATCCCGGCCGACAGGCCCTTCGACGTCGCTCAGCGCGGGCTTGGCCCGCAGCCCAAAGCTCGACAGGGGTATTCCGTCATGCCCGCAATCCTTAAGAGCCTGCCCCCGCGAAGGCGTGGGGCGGGCATCCAGGGGCGGTGGGGCTCCGGATGGATTCCCGCCTTCGCGGGAATGACGGAGGGAAATCTGCGCGCGACGCCAAGAC
>JACQVA010000005.1 GCA_016210005.1 Deltaproteobacteria bacterium
ACGAGAAGCTGCTCACCCTGGTAACCCAGCGTGTGGCTGATGGCCGGGTGCTGCGTCTGATAGAAGCAATGCTCAAGGCAGGAAGCTACGGCAAAGGGCGGCTCTTTCCGAGCGAGCGTGGGACTCCGCAAGGCGGGGTGCTTACTCCCTTTACGCAAAAGGTAACTTTGCGTTTGAACGGTCAGTGAGGTATCGATAGCGGTCAAGTGCAGGTGCAGCCAACCAACGCTGAACGTCTGGTTTTAGAGGCTTGCAGCTGCAGGGGCCAAGGAGAGCCTTGACTCATGACACAGAGAGTTGTATGTCTATGACATATGGGCCGGGCCAGCGATGCGGAGAAATCCGACCGTCTCAATCGCGCCCGCGATTTGCTTCGGCAGTTGGACCATCTGCCCGAGGCGGTTGCGCGATTGGCTCAGGACTGCGGCATATCCCCACGCCAGGCCTATCGCTACCTGCAACAAGCTCAGCGGCTGAAGCGACCCGTGCCCGTGAGCGAAGCCAAGACGGCATTTACCGTCAAGCTCTCAGGCAGTTTGATCCAACGGGTGCGGCAGTACGCCATGGCGAGGGGTTTGTCGATCAGCGAAGTGGTCAGTCGGGCCTTGCTGGCCCTGGTAGCCGGAGGGCGAGGACGTGGCTGAGCCGAAGCCCGCTGCGGTCCGCAGGTTGCAGCTGGAGTATCGCTTCGATCGTTTGCTGCCAGATAAGCTGGCTCAGGTCTATCAGGCCCTGGTGCCCGACAAACGCTGGCCGACTGGACGTGCGCTATCTGCGTCAGTGAGGCCACTCCTGGAGGGGATGGATGAACAAGACAGCAGCGATCTACGCGCGAGTCTGTTCCGACCGGCAGAAGGAGAATCACACGATTGCCAGCCAGACGGCGGCGCTGAAAACGTATGCCGAAGCAAACGGCTACCAGGTGCCGCCAGCGTGGGTGTTCCAAGACGAAGGCTATAGTGGCGCCAACATGCTGCGGCCCGGCTTGGAGGCTTTGCGCGACCTGGCAGCTGAAGGCCAGATCGCGGCCGCGTTGGTCTACGGGCCGGACCGGCTGAGTCGCAAGTACGCTTACCAGGTGCTGCTGGCCGAAGAGTTATCGCGCTGCGGTGTAGAACTGATCTTTCTGAAGTCGCCGGCTGGAGCGACGCCGGAAGATCAGCTTTTGCTGCAGTTCCAGGGGATGATCGCCGAATACGAACGGGCGCAGATTGCCGAACGCACGCGCCGGGGGAAACGGCACAAGGCACAACAGGGCGTGGTGAGTGTGCTTTGCGGAGCCCCCTATGGCTACCGGTATGTGCGCAAGAGCGATAGCTCGGCTGCCTACACGGAACTGGGTCCGCGGCAGCGGATCACGCGGCCCCTACGCCAACGCCAAGGATTACCGAGCCGCGACAGCGCCGGCCACGCGCGACCCCGCGCGGATTGGATCGAAGTTCCGGTACCTGCGCTGGTGAGCGAGGAGATGTTTGCTTTGGCCGAGGAGCAGTTGCAGCAGAATAAGCAGCATTCACCCCGGCGCACGATCGAGCCGACCCTGCTACAAGGCATGCTGGTGTGCCAACAATGCGGCTATGCGTTGTACCGGACCTCGACGCGCACGTCCAAACGAAAGCTGTATTACTATCGCTGTCTTGGCTCAGACGGTTATCGCCGGCTCAAAGGATCCGTCTGCACGAACCGCCCCATCCGGCAGGACGCTCTCGATGAAGTGGTCTGGCGCGAACTGCTGCACTTGCTGGAAGATCCCGCGCTCATCCAAGCGGAGATCGACCGGCGTAGAGCGGTAGCCACTAAGGCCGATCCACTCCACAAACGAGACGAAGAGTTGCGTCGCGAACAGGCCCGGCTGGAAAAGAACATGGATCGCTTGATCACCGCGTATCAGGAAGGCTTGGTGACATTGCAGCAGTTACGTCAGCGGATGCCCGAGTTACGCAAGCAGGCGCGGGCCATCGAGGCGGAACTACAATCTTTGAAGCTGGCAGCCGTGGATGCAGAGAAGTACCTCCAGCTTGCCGAAAGCCTGGTGGGGTTTTGCAGCAAGCTCCATGCGCGCGCCGAGACGTTGGAGGTGCAAGAGCGTCAGCGAATACTCCGGCTCGTGACGAGAGAAGTTCTTGTCGGCGGTGACACCATCACGCTGCGCCATTCGATTCCGGTTCCCCCATCCGGTTCTGGATCGAATGGTTCACCGGCGCCGACGTCGGGCCCTTCCGCCGTGCTACCCAACCCAGGTTACCTTTTGCGTAAAGGGAGTCATAACGCCGCCTTGTGGCGTGCCTTCTTCGCTCGCCCGCACCAGCCCGTCTTCCATCACGCCAGCCTTGAGCATGCGCCCGATCAGCCGAAGGATCCGCGGGTCGCCGATCCGGTGCCCCAGA